>JAOUJV010000073.1 GCA_029882995.1 Gammaproteobacteria bacterium
TCAAATGTGGCGATACTGGAATCAAACAGACTATGGGTTTTGGAATCACGGCCAACTACAATCACATTGCCTTTATACAGCTTCAGTTTCACCACACCGTTCACGTTCTTTTGTGATGCATCGATCATTTCCTGCAGCATCTCACGTTCCGGACTCCACCAGTAACCGTTGTAGATTAGTGATGCATAACGCGGCATAAGTTCATCTTTCAAATGGGCTACTTCACGATCCAGTGTCACAGACTCAATAGCACGGTGAGCCTTAAGCATAATGGTGCCACCCGGTGTTTCATAACAGCCACGTGACTTCATACCAACATAACGGTTTTCAACGATGTCATCACGACCAATACCATTTTCACCACCCAGACGATTCAGGGTTTCAACCACACTGGCTGGACTCAGTTCTTCACCGTTAACAGCAACAATATCACCACTACGGTATTCAAGTTCGATATAGGTCGCCTTGTCGGGTGCCTTTTCAGGCGATTTGGTCCAACGCCACATGTCTTCTTCCGGCTCAGCCCACGGATCTTCCAGAATGTCACCTTCATAGGAAATATGTAGCAGGTTGGCATCCATCGAGTAAGGTGACTTGGTACCACGCTTCATTTCAACCGGGATTGCATGCTTCTCGGCATAGGCCAACAGCTTTTCACGTGAATTCAAATCCCATTGACGCCATGGCGCAATAATTTTGATGTCCGGGTTCAGTGCATAGGCACCCAGTTCAAAACGCACCTGATCATTACCCTTACCGGTTGCACCGTGTGAAATAGCATCACCACCGGTTTCTCTGGCAATTTCCACCAGACGCTTTGCGATCAATGGACGTGCAATGGATGTACCTAAAAGATATTCACCTTCATATACCGTATTAGCACGAAACATCGGAAAAATATAATCACGTGCAAATTCTTCACGTAGATCTTCAATATATATTTCCTTTACCCCCATCGCCTCTGCCTTTTTACGCGCAGGTGCTACCTCTTCACCCTGACCAAGATCAGCTGTGAACGTCACTACCTCGCAATTATAGGTTTCGACCAACCATTTAAGAATAACGGAGGTATCAAGACCGCCAGAATAGGCAAGAACAACCTTTTTAATATTTGACATAGTGATTACGCTTTATTTTTCATTTTACTTGAACGACGTAAACGCGATAACAATCGACGTGCCATTTCACCAAACATTTCTGTCTGGGTTGGGTGCGGGTGTATTGCTTCTGCCACCTGCTCGAGTGTCATGTTACCCGCCACCATCATCACACCTTCGCCAATCAGTGTATCCGCATGATCTGCCAGATAATGTACACCAATAACACGGTGTGATTTCTTGTCTGCCACTATCTTGATCATACCCAGTGTTTCATTGGTGATCATGGCCTTGGCATCGATACTCATCGGCATTTTAACTTCAACTGCATCAATGCCTTTATCTTTTGCCTGATCCATTGATAATCCGACAAAAGCGGCCTGTGGACGTGAGAAGATCACACCACTGTCTTTTGATTCATCATATTTCATGTTTTCACCAAGGATAGTTGCCGCAGCAACACGACCTTGCTGACCGGCGGTATGCGCCAGCATCAAACCACCGATCACATCACCGACACCAAAAATATGCGGTACGCTGGTACGACAGCGATCATCTGCCTTAATCACCGGACCATCAGTTGCAATACCGGCATTACCTAATTGCAATGGTTCCAGCACCGGACGTTTACCGGTTGCCATCACTACATAATCAGCTGTCATGGTTTTCTTCTTGCCTTCGGCATCCTTGTACCCCAGTTTCATTTCACCAGGCTTACCTTTGATGTCCGTAATACTGGCTGAAGTAACAACGGTCAGATTCTTGTCTTCATTCAGAATCGCTGCAAGGTTTTTGGCAATCTCCGGCTCCACTTCGGCAAGCAGACGGTCCTTGCCTTCAAACAAGGTCACCTTGGTGCCAAAGTCCTGAAAGATTTGTGCCATCTCGACACCGATCGCACCACCACCGATAACTGCCATTTTCTTTGGTGGTTCCTTCAAACCCCAAACCGTATCGGAAGTCAGCACACCACCGGATTTAACACCTTCCTGTGCGCCAGGAATCGGCGGCACAAACGGCGGCGCGCCGGTTGCAATCACAGCACAACCAAAGCTAATGTGCTCACCCTTGGAGTTATCACCCAAAGGTGCTCGCTTGTGCGGATCTTTTATGTTACCGGAGGTATCAACAAATAAACGGTGATCGGTTTCAAACCAGGCAAAGCCTTGCTTAACATCAATCTTCACACCCTTGTCGGTATTCAGTGCCATTTCACCACGGGTTTCCAGTACACCACGGCGTGTCTTTTCCAGATTCTTCCAGTTGAGTTTGGCCTTGGTTGTACCGTCAACACCCAAATGACTGTCGTGGGCACGATCACGCATGCGATCTGCGGCAGCACGCCACGCCTTGGATGGAATACAGCCACGCCATAAACATTCACCACCAGGGAAAGGCGCATCATTAATCATTGCCACCTTCACGCCATGTGCAGCCAGATCACGGGCACAGTCTTCGCCACCAGGGCCACCACCAATCACAACAACATCATAGTCCCAGTTACCATCAGGAATTGCAGGACCAGTTGGCCCCATCCAGCTATCCGGTTTTTCAATTGTGTCTCTTAATGTATTCAGGAACATGGCGATCTCCGCGCCATTAACAACACGGTGATCAGCGGTAACAGTAAGCGGCATGCCATTTTCATTTGCAGATGAAATGGCAAGAATAGCGGCTGTACCTGGCGTTGGAATTGCATCGAAGTAGGATACACCCAGCATGCCCATGTTGGATACCATAAAGGTCGGATTTGCATATTCTTCCGGTGCAAGGCGGCGCTTACGTGCACGATCTACCAGATCAGACCAGTTTTGATGCAAGTCTTCCAGATTACGAGATTCACAATGGCGTAAAACCGGCACAACAAGACCACCGCCTTCGGCGGCCACTGCCATACCAATATCGACATTGTCACGTTCAACCAGTTTATCAACCGGTTGATAGGCCCAGTTAACCGTGGGATGTTTCTTCATTGCCAGTGCACATGCCTTGGCAATGGCAACGGTTACTGAAACACCTTTCTTTTTCGCTGCACGGATCAGATGATCCGGTTTGGCATTTGCTGTGACACGGAAGGTTGGCATAGTCAACGATGCTGTCATTGAATGACTAACCGCCCTTTCCATTGCCGTCATTTCACGACCGTGTCCAGGTACTTGTACTTCGGGCATGGTATGTGCCGCAGTAAGTGGTGCCACTTCAGTTGGACGTGATAAAGGTTGTGCTTTACGTACATCATCACCGGTAATCACACCATTAGGTCCGGTACCTTTTAATGTATTCAGATTAACATGCAACTCTGCCGCCAGTTTGCGTGCCTGCGGTGTTGCCTGCTTGTTATCCGGACGTTCGGCCGGTGTGACAGGTCCGGTTGAATGTACAGGAGGTGAAATATGCGCCGGTGTTGGATGTGAACTTGCAATCTGGTGACGTGGTTCCTGTTCAGATGGACTGCTTGCATCAGTTGCAATGGCCGCTCTTGCAGCAGCAGTTACCTCTTTTACCTGATCGGCTTTCTCAACCAGATAAGCCAGTGCATCGCCTACTGGTACAACGCCATCAACCGGCGTGATCGGGCCAGACAGGTAACCTTCTCGGAATACTTCCACATCCATGATCGCCTTGTCGGTTTCAACCGTGGCAACCACATCACCGCGCGCAATCTTGTCACCAATATTCTTTTCCCAACTGACCAGTACACCTTCGGTCATGGTGTCAGACAATTGCGGCATCTTGATTATATGTGCAACATCGTCCGGCACATCAATATCAGCCGCGACTTCCACTTCAGGTTTGCCTTCACTGCCGGCATTGACGGCACTTGTATCAGGTGTGGCATCACTCGCCTGCACATCTGATTCATTGGGCACGATATAACCCATTGCTTCACCAACAGGCACTGTTGAATCTGTTGCCGATAATGGTCCGGATAAAAACCCGTCACGGAATACTTCGACATCCATAATGGCCTTGTCAGTTTCAACTGTTGCAACAATATCACCACGGGTAATCTTGTCACCAATATTCTTTTCCCAACTGACAACAACACCTTCTGTCATGGTGTCAGACAACTGGGGCATTTTAATTACGTAAGTTTCAGACATGTTTTGCTTGTTCTAAAGTTAAAAGGTTTGAATGCTGGAAGGTTAACATTACAACCTTCCAGCCTTGATAACGTTACTAACCGTTTTTACCAAACATATTCAGTACTGCATTCACTACATCATTGGCATTTGGGATTGCTGCTTTTTCCAGTGTGTGATTGTAGGGAATAGGTACATTTTTGGCTGATACACGCCCGGGCGGTGCATCAAGTTCATAAAAACACTCTTCATTAATAATCGCCATAACTTCAGAGCCTACACCGACGGCGGCCTCTGCTTCTTCAACAATCATGGCACGATGTGTTTTTGAAACCGAGTTACGAATACCTTCTCTATCCAGCGGATTCAGGGCATACAGATCCACAACCTCGGCCTCGATACCGTGCTTCTTCGACAGGATATCCGCTGCTTGCAAACACCAGTGTACTGAAATGTTATAACCAAATAGGGTGATATCACGGCCTGGACGTGTCACTTCAGAACCTTCCAGCGGATGGAAAAATTCCTCGTCCGGCACTTCGCCTTTCATGTTGTACATGATTTCGTGTTCATTAATAAAGACAGGATCATTACAGCGCACAGCTGACTTTAACAAACCATAGGCCTGTTTGGGATTGGATGGCGTAACCACACGCAAACCGGCAATCCCCATGAATACTTTTTCCATACGCGCTGAATGTTGTGCACCCAACTGATGTGCAGTACCACCGGCAGAACGAATCACCACCGGTGCTTCAAGCTGGCCACCAGACATGTAACGCACTTTTGCTGCCGTATTAAAAATCTGATCCATTGCCAGCCACGCAAAGTTAACTGACATGATTTCGACAATCGGACGTACACCGATAAACGATGCACCAATCGCCAGACCGGTAAACCCGTTTTCAGAAATCGGGGTATCAATAACGCGTTCAGGTCCGTATTTATCATAAAGCCCATTAGTCGCCTTGTAGGTACCACCGGCTACACCGATATCTTCCCCCATACAAATCACTAATGGATCATTTGTCATTTCTTCATCGTGTGCACGACGGATGGCTTCCCATAACATGATATTCGCCATTATTTCGGTCCTCCATGCACCCACGGATCATTCTCGGCCAATACATATTTCTCCAACAGATCCATTGATGGTTCGGGAGACTCTTCCGAGAACTTGATGACATTGTTTTCAATGTCTTCCAATATTTCATCATCCATTTTCTTGTAATCGTCTTCTGTTATTTCACCTGCTTCAACCAAACGGTCGCGCAGCATAATAATAGGATCGCGTTTACTCCATACACGTTCTTCATCCTTGGCACGATAGGCGTTGGAATCCGACATGGAGTGACCACGGTAACGATAGGTCATCAACTCAAGGAAATAAGGACCCTTGCCGGAACGAACATGATTAATGGCTTTTTGTGCAGCCGCATAAACCACTTCTACATCCTGACCATCAACCTGTTCAGAAGGAATGTCATAACCGGAAACACGTTTGTACTGATCTACCACCGCAGTAGAACGATCAATACGTGTTCCAATACCGTATAAGTTATTTTCACACACGTACAACACGGGCAGATTCCATATCTTGGCCATGTTTAATGATTCGTGGAACGTACCCTGATTGTTGGCCGCATCACCCAGGAAACAAATACAGATTTCACTGCCACCTTTCATTTTGATGCCCTTGGCAAGCCCGGCCGCCAACGGGAATGGACCACCCACGAGTGCATACCCACCCATAAAGCGGTGCTCGACACCAAAGATGTGCATCGATCCACCCAGCCCCTTACAGCAGCCGGTTTCTTTGGCATACAGTTCTGCCATTACCTCTTTGGGATCCATGCCTGACTTGATGGCATGAATATGATCGCGGTAACTGGTGATCACATAGTCACTGCCGATGTTAGCCGCCTCAAGCACCCCATGGGCACAGGCTTCTTCACCGGAGTATAAATGGAGAAATCCGCCGATTTTGCGTTCTACATAGGCTTCGTAGCAACGCTCTTCAAAACGGCGAGCGAATAACATTTCACGTAACAAACGTTTCTTTGCAGCAACGTCCATGGAATTCCTTATAATAGTGGTCAAATCAAAGCGCGCTATGATCGGTGTTTTAGCGCGTTAGGTCAAGAAAAAACAGACAAAATTGTACCAGATAAAGGCCTGAAAATGAAACTAAAACAACAGCTTAAGACCCCTACCAGCAGTCAGTTAAATAGCCATTCAAACCTGATTATTGTATTACCGAAAGAGCAGATAAAATCAAAATGGCCTGTTTTTCCACACTCAAATACGATTATGGAACGCCTGAACCGAGCGGGTAAAAAATGTACAGCCTCACCTTTTAGCACTGATTTACCTAACAAAATTGGTACTCACGCAACAATCGTCTGTATTAAAAAAGACATTTCCAGTTTTGAACTGTTGACCCTTTGCAGAAAAGCAGCCGGTGAACAACTCAAACAAAATCCACGTGAAATTGCCCTGTATATGCCCGGTATGGAAGCAGAACCGGCGATACGCACCGCCGAGGCCATGCTCGCCACCTTGCTCGCGGCATGTTACGAAATGCCTTCTTACAAAAGTAAAAAGTCTAAACCCCTCAAACTGAATAGTTTGGTAATTTATAATCTGCCTGAAGAACAGGATTTTGATCAAACCTTTGCCGAGGCCGAAGGTAATAATCTGGCGCGTTACCTGACTGCCCTGCCCCCGAATGATCTGACACCGGCACTGTATCGCAAACGCATTACTACACTTGCCAAAGAGTATGGATGGAAAATGGATTTTCTGGATATGAAAGCCCTGCGCAAGAAAAAGGCGGGCGCATTTGTTGCTGTTGCGCAAGGCAGTCCAGTTGATGATGCCGGGATTGTACATTTACGCTACAAACCACGTTCAAAATCAAAACTGAAAAAATTGGCACTGGTGGGTAAAGGTATTTGTTTTGATACCGGCGGCATGAATTTGAAACCGGCACAATATATGCACGGCATGCACGAAGACATGGAAGGCAGTGCCGTTGCACTCGGTACCCTGATTGCACTGACTGAACTGGAAGTTAATTTTGAAATTGATTGCTGGCTGGCACTGGCACAAAACCATATTGGTCCCAAGGCTTATAAACAGAATGATGTGGTTACTGCCTGCAATGGCACCAGTATTGAAATCATTCATACTGACGCCGAAGGTCGCATGGTACTGGCTGATACTCTGGCGATTGCAACCAAAGACAAGCCTGATCTGTTAATGGACTACGCCACATTAACCGGCTCCTGTGTTGGTGCTTTGGGTACCATTTACAGTGGCGCATTCACCAATAAAAATGAATTCATTAATGACATTATTGATGCGGGTCGTGACAGTGGTGAACGTGTCTGGCCCTTCCCGCTTGATGAAGACTATGACAAGGATCTGGAAAGCACCATTGCCGACATCAAGCAATGTACCTTGACCTCCGGCCCGGATCATATTCATGCCGCCCGTTTTTTACAGCGTTTTGTGAATAAAACCCCATGGGTGCATGTCGACTTGTCTGCCGGCAATAACAAGGGCGGGCTTGCCCACATTGCAACTGATACCACTGCTTTTGGTGTGCGCTTCAGTCTGGACTTTATTCTTAATAAAAAACAATGGGAATAAAATGAACCCGGCCATAAGAAATCTGATACTGGGTGTTTTTTTACTGGCCCTGTTTTATTTTGCCAGTCTGGTTATCTTTATCAATTTTGCCTCTATAGAAGACTGCACCAGCCGGGTTCTGGATCAAAAAAATTCAGTTGATGATTTTTATATTATTAAAGTTGAAAACAAGGTTTGTAAACGCGCTGACATCAATATGACCAATACGGTTCTGGTAAATCTTTTTTCAAATCAGAAAAAGAAAATAAAAACCGTTTTTAGTGGTGAGGTCTCTGATGTAAATCAGCAAAATAATATCGGGAATGAAATCAGAGTCAAATGGTCAGACAGGAGACTGCTGGAAATTCTGTATAGTAGAAAAATAAAGCCTGTTGATTTCCAGCAAAATTACAATGATCTGCAAATCAGGCATACCGGATTCAAGTGACGATTATTACCCATAGTGTTAAACTCCCACCTGCAAAGGGGATATTTTGGAAACACTGACAATTACACAACCGGATGACTGGCATCTTCACGTACGTGATGGTGCTGTTCTGTCTACTGTCATTCCACATACTGCCAAACGCTTCGGGCGTGCCATTATCATGCCCAATCTGAATCCACCTGTAACGACAACTGATCTGGCGCTGGCCTATCGTGACCGTATTTTGCAGGCAGTACCCGACAGTAATGACTTTGATCCCCTGATGGTACTTTATCTGACAGACAATACCTCTCCGGATGAAATCAAAAGAGCAAAACAAAGTGGCAAGATTTATGCTGTAAAGCTCTATCCCTCCGGTGCAACAACCAATTCCGATGCCGGTGTTACTGATATCACCAAATCATATGCAACACTGGCGATGATGGAAGAACTGGATATGCCTCTGCTGGTGCACGGTGAATCAACCCGCAGCGATATTGATGTTTTTGACCGTGAAAAGGTCTTTATCGATGAAACATTACTGCCATTAAATAGACAATTTCCCAAACTGCGTATTGTGTTTGAGCACATTACAACTGCTGATGCAGTTGAGTTCATTTTTTCAGCGCCTGCCAATATAGCTGCCACAATTACTGCTCACCATTTGCTACTTAATCGGAATGCCATGCTGGTCGGCGGTATTCACCCGCATTATTATTGCCTGCCAGTTCTGAAGCGTGAAAAACACCGGGTTGCATTACTGGAAGCGGCGACCAGTGGACACAAACGTTTTTTCCTTGGCACTGACAGTGCGCCTCACCCACAAGGTAAAAAAGAATCCAGTTGTGGTTGCGCCGGCATTTACACTGCCCATGCGGCAATTGAACTTTATGCCGAGGCCTTTGAACAGGCTGGTAAGCTGGATCAACTGGAAAGTTTTGCCAGCTTTAATGGCCCTGATTTTTATAAATTGCCACGTAATAAAAAATCCATCACCTTGATAAAGGAAAAATGGCAATCACCCGACAGTTTTCAGTTCGAAAATGATAAACTGATCCCATTCCGCGCCAGTAAAGAGATTAACTGGAAAATCCAGTAAAAGGCCTTGTTGTGACTAGCTCAAATATTAAAACCACTATGGTTGAACGTTTTCGTGGCTTTTTGCCTGTTGTTATCGATGTTGAAACCGGTGGTTTTAATGCCAAAAAAGATGCCTTGCTGGAAATCGCTGCTGTTATCCTGAGAATGGATGAGCATGGCCAGCTCTACCGCCATGAGACCCACTCATGTCATGTGGAACCTTTTGCTGGTGCCAATCTGGATCCGGCGGCGCTGGAATTTACCGGCATTGACCCGCATCATCCATTCCGTTTTGCTGTATCTGAAAAAGAAGCGGCAAAAAAAATCTTTGATCCTATTCGTGCTGAGCTAAAGGAAACAAAATGCTCACGTGCGATCATGGTGGCACACAATGCCTTTTTTGATCAGGGATTTGTTAATGCCATGGCGGATCGGACCGGTGCAAAAAATCCATTCCATGCATTCAGCAGTTTTGATACTGCCACTCTGGCAGGTCTTGCCTATGGACAAACTGTGCTGGCCAAGGCTGTACAGGCAGCAGGAATAAAATGGGAAGGCGATAAAGCACACTCGGCAATTTATGATACCGAACGCACTGCTGATTTATTCTGCAAGATTGTAAATACGTGGGATCAGGAAGTGGGGTTTAGGTAGTTCGGGCTGTAGGAAAAAGGTCCATTCCTGACACCTTTCTCCTACAACCAGCCAGCTCATTATGCTTTGGCGCTGGCTTCTTCCATCATTTTTTTCAATTCGCCTGATTGGTAAAGCTCAAGCGTAATATCACATCCACCGACCAGTTCACCATTAATATAAATCTGCGGAAATGTTGGCCAATCGGCATAACGCGGCAAGTTCTCAAAAATTTCAGGGTCTTCAAGTACATTCACATAGGCAAACTCAACACCGCATGCACCCAGTGCCTGTGCGGCACGACTTGAAAAACCACATGCAGGTAACTGTGGACTGCCCTTCATATAAATGACAATAGCGTTACCTTCTACTTGCTCTTTAATTCGATCCAGGACATCCATAGTTCTACCTCTTGTTTATTTGTGTGTGTCTGATGTGTGTATTTGAAGATGCACTATATATGCGCCCTGCGTCACTGATTTTCAAGTCTTCAATACAGATTATGGGGATATTCCATTAGACTGAAACCAGAATTCCAGTAGCGCCAGATGCCACAGTTTACTCCCTTTTAGCGCCGTCAGGTAACTTTCCGGTTTTGCTAGTAATTTCTCTATATAGCTCTGCTGAAATAACCCGCGTTGACGACAGGCATCAGACATCAGGATTTCACGCATAAATTCCAGAAAATCACCACGCACATATTTCAATGCCGGTACAGGAAAATAGCCCTTGGGTCGATCGATTACCGCATCCGGTAATAATCCACGTGAAATAATTTTTAGTGGATGCTTGCCACCTGACTTCAGTTTTAGTTCCGGCGGCATCCGGGCGGCGGTTTCAACAACATCCTGATCCAGAAACGGGACGCGTGCTTCCAGTCCCCATGCCATGGTCATGTTATCTACACGCTTGACCGGGTCATCCACAATTAATGTTGTGACATCCATACGCAAAACCTGATCGAGAAATTCATCGGCATAAGGTTGTGATAATAATTGTTCCACTTTAAGTGAAGTGTGATCTTCACCCTGATATTGTTTGGTTACTGTTTGTAAAAATTCATCATGCGGACGATCAAAGTAATGCTTCC
>JAOUJV010000159.1 GCA_029882995.1 Gammaproteobacteria bacterium
GTCGTCTGCATACCCAGTCCAACCTGATGGAAGAACTGAAAAAAATTAAACGTGTTATTGGCAAACTGGATGCAACTGCGCCACATGAAACCATGCTGGTAGTGGATGCAAGTACTGGCCAGAATGCTCTGACACAAGCCAGACAGTTTAACGAATCTATCGGTATTACCGGCCTGACGATCAGTAAACTTGATGGAACGGCAAAAGGTGGTATTGTATTCGCCATGGCCAAACAGCTGGGTCTGCCAATTCGCTTTATTGGTGTTGGCGAAGGAATTGAAGATTTGCGCGTATTTGATGCCGAACAATTTGTTGAAGCACTATTAGAAAAATAAAAAATACTGTATCACATGATACTTTTTGAAAATGTCAGCAAGACATATCCCGGATCACACGAGGCACTGAGTAACGTCAGTTTCCATTTGCATCGTGGTGACATGGCTTTTCTAACCGGTCATTCCGGTGCAGGCAAAAGTACACTCCTGAAACTCATTGCCCTGATTGAACGCACCACGCGTGGCCAAATCCTGATTGGCGGCCAAAATCTGGCCGGAGTCACCAAACGAAAAATACCCTATTTTCGCCGTAATATAGGTATTATTTTTCAGGATCACCGACTGCTGCTCGACCGGACGGTTTTTGATAACGTGGCCCTGCCACTGATCATAGCCGGTCTCGATTATCGTGAAATAACACGCAAGGTACGTGCCGCACTCGACAAGGTCAACCTGCTCAATAAGGAAAAACAATTACCTGCGACTCTCTCTACCGGTGAACAACAACGTGTTGGTATTGCACGTGCTGTGGTAAACAAGCCACCGGTATTACTGGCTGATGAACCCACTGGTAATCTTGATCCGGAACTGTCTGAAGAAATCATGAAAATGTTTGAACAGTTCAATCAGGTCGGTGTGACTGTTTTAATTGCCAGTCATGATCTGGAGCTCATCAAGCGCATGCAACATAGAACACTCGTGCTGGGAAAAGGAAAGCTGATAGCCCAGTTTCCGGAAGAAGACTCATGAGAAGGGGCAGAACAAAAAAACCGGAGCACGCATCCCGTAAAATGCAAAACACATCTTCACGCAGACCCGGGTTGATTGCATTGATTAAAAATTATTTTCTGCGTCATATGCAGGTCATGTTTTACAGTATCGGCCAGTTATCACGCACTCCCTTTTCATCACTGATGACTTCTGCAGTTATCGGCATTGCCCTGGCATTACCCAGTGCATTTTTTACCTTACTGGATAATGTGCAAACACTGAGTCTGGGCTGGGATGGTAATGCACAAATATCTCTTTTTATGAAATATAACGTTTCAAATTCCGACGCACAGAAACTGGCTACGAAGCTACGCATGCGTCAGGAAGTAAAGTTGACCAGATTTATTTCCCGTGAACAGGCGCTGGAGGAATTTCGAACTCATTCCGGTTTTGGTGATGTACTGGATGTTCTTGAAAAAAATCCGCTACCGGCAGTCATTGTTGTTGTTCCGGCCACGACTCTTGATACACCGGATCAGATTGAGACACTGCTAACCAGCTTAAAGAATATTCCCGAAGTTGATCTGGCGCAGCTCGATCTGGAATGGGTCAAGCGTCTGCATGCCTTGCTTGAAACAGCACAACGCGGTATTACCATACTTGCCGTACTGCTTGGACTTTCCGTTTTACTGGTAGTCGGTAATACCATTCGGCTAGGTATTGAGAACCGGCGTGATGAAATTGTCATCACCAAGCTGATTGGGGCAACCAATCGTTTTATTCGTCGCCCCTTTTTGTATACCGGTATCTGGTATGGTCTCATCGGTGGACTGCTCGCCTGGTCAGCCGTTTTTACCACCATGATGCTGTTAAAGGCACCCGTCAACCGGCTGGCTGACTTGTATTACAGTCAGTTCACATTGTCACTACCAGGCCTTGAAAATGCATTGTTGCTCGTATTTTCGGGTGCCTTGCTCGGCCTTGCCGGCTCATGGATAGCGGTAGGCCGCCACCTGCAAGATATTGAACCTACCTGATTTTTTCGCTTTACTCCCTGAAAAAACAACAATTCCTTTAAGGCTAATAAAACCGAAATTAGTGCCGCTACAATATTAAGTCTTTGCATTATATGAAGAATTCCGAATGACAAATAAAACCAGAATAATGGTCATTGATGGCTCTGAAGTGGCGCGCACAATTATCAAGCGCAGCCTTTATGAAGGGCTGGATAATGTCGAGGTCATTACTTGCGGAACGGCAAAAGAAGTACTTGAACGTCTGTCTAACTGGGAAAAATTTGATCTTGTTACTTCGGCCCTGATGCTACCTGATATGGATGGACTGGATCTGTGCCGCCAGATCCGTAAATCCGAGTCTCATCATTTCACGCCATTGATTGTTGTTTCCAGTGATGCGGATGAGCGTTTGTTGCGCGAGGGCTTTGCTGCCGGTGTAACAGACTATTTCGACAAGGCATTAGGCTATCAGGCATTTGTTAATTTTATTCGTCAATTCACACAGCGTAATTCCGGACTGGTCGGAAAAATTCTGTACGTTGAAGACAGTCCCACTGCAGCCGAAGTTATGCGTCGAATTATGCAACGCCATGGTTTGCAGGTAACCCATGTAACTGCAGCAGAAAAGGCACTGGAGCTGATCGAATGTGTTGTTAATTCTGATGATCATGAACAGGATCCTTTCGATATTATCGTTACGGACTTCTATCTAAAAGGGAATATGACCGGTGGTGATCTTCTGCATGCGATTCGCGCCA
>JAOUJV010000074.1 GCA_029882995.1 Gammaproteobacteria bacterium
CATCTTGCACTGGCCTTTAACCCGTCACACCTCGAAATTGTAGGGCCGGTTGTTGAGGGATCAGCGCGTGCCAGACAGGAGCGCTCCGGTGACAAGAATGGTGACAGGGTTGTCCCCGTTGTAATTCATGGTGATGCCGCCTTTGCCGGTCAGGGTGTGGTGATGGAAACATTAAACATGTCACAGTCACGCGGCTATTCGACCAAGGGCACTGTGCATATTGTGATTAATAACCAGATTGGTTTTACCACCAGCAACCAGCAGGATGCACGATCAACTCTGTACTGTACCGATGTTGCCAAGATGGTGAATGCACCGATTTTTCATGTGAATGGTGATGATCCGGAAGCGGTACTGTTTGTTACACGTATTGCGCTCGACTATCGCATGAAGTTCAAGAAAGATGTGGTGATCGATATGGTGTGTTATCGCCGACATGGTCACAGTGAGGCGGACGAACCGCTGGCGACCCAGCCAATGATGTACAAAACAGTGAAAGCAAAACCAACGGTGCTGGATATTTATCGCTCACGTCTGGAAAAGGAAAATGTGATCAGTGACAGTGCCGTTGATGAATACATAACAAGATATAAAAACAGTCTGGATGAAGGTCAGTGCGTTGTACCTGAAGTGATATCCAACAAGGAAGCACGTTATCCCTATGCCGGTGTCTGGTTCCCTTATGTTGAAGGTGAAGTCACCACCAATACCGAGACGGCGGTTTCGATGGATTTTATTCGCGAGGTTTCCGAAGAACTGCATCAGTTACCGGAAGGCTTTGAACTGCATAACAGTGTTGCCAAGATAATGGGTAATCGTCATAAGATGGCTTCGGGTGCATTACCTGTTGACTGGGGTTATGCTGAAACACTGGCCTATGCAAGCCTGATCAGTCAGGGACATCATGTGCGTTTATCCGGACAGGATTGTGGGCGTGGCACCTTTTTCCACCGTCACGCAGTGTTATACAACCAGCAGGACGGTGAATCCTATATTCCATTAAGGCATTTACCGAATGTGAAGGGTAATTTTCTGGTTATCAATTCATTGTTATCTGAGGAAGCCGTGCTGGCCTTTGAATACGGTTATGCCACGACAGATCCCCGTACATTGGTCATTTGGGAGGCGCAGTTTGGTGATTTTGCCAATAATGCACAGGTTGTGATTGATCAGTTCATCAGTGCCGGTGAACAGAAATGGAATCGCTTGTGTAATATGGCCATGTTCCTGCCACATGGTTATGAAGGGCAGGGGCCGGAACATTCTTCTGCGCGACTGGAGCGTTATCTGCAATTATGTGCGGAACACAATATTCGTGTTTGCATCCCGACAACTCCGGCACAAATGTTTCACCTGATTCGCAGACAAATGCTGGCAACCAAAAAGAAACCGTTAATTGCCTTTACACCAAAAAGTTTGTTGCGTCATCGTAATGCTGTGAATGCACTTGAAGATTTGACTGAGGGCAAGTTCCAGCGTGTCATTCCGGAAAGAGATGATGAGATTGAAGACGACAAGGTAGAGCGTGTGATCATGTGTACCGGCAAGATTTATTACGATCTACTTGAAAAACGCACAAAGGAAAATATCACTAGCGTTGCACTGGTTCGTATTGAACAGCTTTATCCATTCCCGAAAAAGGATTTAAAGCCGGAACTTGCACGTTACAACAATGCAAAAGAATTCATCTGGTGTCAGGAAGAACCCAAAAATCAGGGCGCCTGGTATATGAGTCAGCATCATATTCGTATGGTATTAGGTGATCGTGCCTATCTGGGTTATGCCGGTCGTCCGGCATCAGCCGCACCGGCAGTCGGTTCGCATGTATTACACGTGAAACAATTACAGGATTTACTCGAAAAGGCATTTAACACAAAAGTATAGAATTACTGCTATAAATATTAAAACAACAGGTTCATCAGATAATAGAAACCAGGATGTATAAAACAAAATTAAAGGACAGGTAATGGCAATTGAAATCAAGGTTCCCGGTTTTCCGGAATCCGTCTCGGACGGCACGATAGGTGTCTGGCACAAAAAGCCGGGTGATGCCGTTAAACGTGATGATGTACTGGTCGAGATTGAAACGGACAAGGTGGTATTCGAAGTGCCTGCACCAAATGATGGTGTGTTATCCGATATTATCGAGGATGAAGGCGCAACGGTACTGGCTCAGCAAGTGATTGCCCATATGGAAGCCGGTGCAGTTGCCGCCAATGAAAATGTAAAAGAAGCGGTAACGGAAAACGTCAGTGAAACTGCCAATGAAGAAGGCATTGTTTCACCGGCCGCACGGCGCATGTTGGCAGAACACAAGTTATCAGCTGATCAAATTACCGGTACCGGTAAGGACGGCCGTATCCTGAAGGAAGACATACAAGCCTTTCTGGCCAAAGGGAAGAGTCAATCTACACCGGCACCGGTAAAGGAACAGATATCATTTGCTGCAGCACCAGCTACTCCGGCACCGATTCAGGAGATGGATGGCGATCGACCACAAAAACGGGTACCCATGACGCGCTTGCGCAAACGCATTGCCGAACGTCTGGTTGAATCACAGCAAACGGCAGCCATTCTGACCACCTTTAATGAAGTCAATATGCAGCCGGTAATGGATATGCGCACCAAATACCAGAAACGCTTTGTAGAACAATATGGCGTTAAACTCGGTTTCATGTCTTTCTTTGTCAAGGCGGCAGTAGAGGCATTAAAACAATTCCCTGAAGTGAATGCCTCAATTGAAGGTGACGACATTGTTTATCACGGTTTTTACGATATAGGTATTGCCGTTGGTTCACCGCGTGGTCTGGTGGTGCCAATTTTGCGTGATGCCGATCAACTCAGTATGGCGCAGGTTGAATCCCTGATTAAGGATTATGGACAAAAGGCACAGGACGGTTCCTTGTCTATCGAAGACATTACCGGCGGAACATTTACTATTACCAACGGTGGTGTATTTGGTTCCATGTTATCAACACCCATTATCAATCCGCCACAAAGCGGCATCCTCGGTATGCATGCGATTAATAAAAAGCCGGTGGTGGTGGATGATGAAATCGTGATTCGTCCCATGATGTATCTGGCACTGTCTTATGATCATCGCATCATTGACGGACGTGGTGCAGTCCAGTTTCTGGTGACCATCAAGGAACTACTGGAAGATCCGGCACGTATTCTGCTGGAAGTTTAAATACGGGTTATTACACTTGGTCGGGAAGACAAATTGTTAAAGGATTATATATGTCCAACAAATACGATGTGGTTGTTATTGGCGCAGGACCGGCAGGATATGTGGCCGCGATCCGCTGTGCACAACTCGGACTCAAAACCGCCTGTGTCGATAAATGGCTGAATGAAAATAACAAGCCTTCATTAGGCGGTACCTGTTTAAATGTAGGTTGTATCCCTTCCAAGGTATTGCTTGAATCATCCGAACTGTTTGAGCTTGCCAGCAATGGCATTGCCGAGCATGGTGTTGAAATCAAAAATGCCAAACTGAATTTATCGGCCATGATGCAACGCAAACAAAAAGTGGTGTCTGAACTGACACAAGGGATCTCCGGCCTGTTTAAAAGTAACGGTGTAACTGCTTACGAAGGTCACGGCAGGCTACAGGCCAAAAACAATATTGAAGTGACAGGGCATGACGGTAAGGCACAAACTCTTGAAGCTGCACATGTCATTCTGGCCTCCGGTTCACGCCCGATGGAAATTCCATCTGCCCCACTGGATGGTGAATTCATTGTTGATTCCAGCGCAGCCTTGTCATTTGAATCTGTTCCTGAAAGGCTGGGTATTATCGGTGGTGGCGTTATCGGTCTGGAGCTGGGCAGTGTCTGGCGTCGTCTGGGTGCCGAAGTTATTTTGCTGGAAGCACAGGATGAGTTTCTCACGATGGCAGACAGCCAGATTGCAAAGGAAGGCCTGAAACTGTTTACCAAACAGGGGCTGGATATCCGTTTGGGCGCACGCGTGGTTGCCTGTGAAGTAAAAAAAGGAAAAGTGGAAATTGAATACCAGCAGAAAGATGAAACCTGTCATGAAAAGGTCGACAAACTGATTGTTGCAGTGGGTCGTTGCCCGAATACAGATGAACTGGTATCACCCGATGCCGAATTAATACTGGATGAATGGGGCGTGGTGCATGTCGATGAACATTGTTGCACCAGTCTGCCGAATGTTTATGCCATTGGTGATATTGTGCGAGGTCCCATGCTGGCGCACAAGGGCAGTGAAGAGGGCATTATGGTGGCCGAGAGAATTGCCGAACATCATGCCGAAGTAAATTATGATCTCATCCCGTCAGTTATCTACACCTCACCGGAAATTGCCTGGACAGGTAAAACAGAACAGGCACTGAAAACCGAAGGCATTGAATATAAAACCGGCATGTTTCCATTTGCCGCCAGTGGTCGTGCGCGTGCACTGGGTGATACCAGCGGCATGGTCAAGGTACTGGCCGATGCCAAAACAGATCGCGTACTCGGTGTACACATGATTGGCCCACATTGTTCCGAGCTGGTTGCACAGGCAGTAATTGCAATGGAGTTTGGTGCTAGCAGTGAAGATCTGGCTGTCACCATGTTTGCCCATCCGACACTTTCCGAAGCTGTACACGAAGCCGCACTGGATGTGTCAAACAGTGCCATTCATATTGCGCGCAAGCGGAAATAGTTTTCACAATCCCTGTTAGTTGAAGATGAGATTTTATAGCAAAAAACAGCTAACAATGCGTTCGTCCGGGCTAAACTATACTGTGCTTAGTTTGTACCACACAGCTTAATCGTTATCCCCAACCTGTTGTTCAATAAGCCTTAATCTTTTTATTGGAGTAATTCTTGTCTGTTTGGCGTATGCTAATTGACCGGATGAAGGCTGAGGGTGGTAATGGAAGGCATAAGCGATATTAAAATTTGCGGTTTGGACGAGATGCGGCCACCACGGATCCGTAAGGAGCCGTATATCAATCTTTATTTCAAGCTGATTCACAAGGCACCACAGGACTGGTGTGATGATTTCAACCGCCTGGTTTCAAAAATGAAATATCAGGTCAGGATAGACAAGGTAACCGGCTTGTTTATTGAAACCTGGGTACGCAAACCGGACGAAATAGAACTACTGCTTGGCAGTCTCAAGGAAGCGGTCAGTACCTGTAATGATGAATACATTAAACGGGTGGAAGCCGAGAGGCGTGCTGCAGCCAATACCGGCAGCAAGCTGGAAGACGAGGGCGCTCAGGGACAGTTAAACCGGATAATTGCCAGCCTGAATTTTGATGACTGACAGAATGAAAAAAGGGTGACAGTTTTTCTGTCACCCTTTTTTCATGCATTGTTTTGCGTATCAGGATGTCTTGAACTTGCTGACCAGTGTTTGTAACTGCTCTGCCAGTCGGGCAAGCTCATTACTTGATACCAATGTCTGTTCTGCGCCGTCCTTGGTTTGCTGTGATACATCATATATCTCAACAACATTCTTGTTGACGCCTTCTGAAACAGTGGCCTGTTCTTCTGCAGCGGCGGCAATCTGGTTGTTCATGTCATTAATGGTGGTCACTGCATTAAAAATCGTACTGAGTGAATTGCCCGCCTGTTGTGCGCTCTCTACGCTTTCAGCTGCTTTTTCGTTACTGGCTTCCATCGCAGTCACGGCATTTCTTGAGCCCTCCTGCAGGCGTTCAATCATGGCATGAATTTGTTCTGTTGATTCCTGTGTACGGCGAGCCAGTGTGCGTACTTCATCAGCTACCACGGCGAAGCCGCGGCCTTGTTCACCGGCACGGGCAGCTTCAATAGCGGCATTCAGTGCCAGCAAGTTGGTTTGTTCGGCAATACCGCGAATTACATCCAGAATAGAACCGATTTCCTCGCTATTGGCTTCAAGCTGTTTGATCACACCGGTTGCATTGCTGATCTCGCTGGACAATGCGTTGATTGAAGAGACTGCCTTGCTTACAACGGCCTGACCTGCGCTGGTTTCTTCATGTGCCGTCATACTGGCGTCAGCAGCACCTGCGGCATGGCGTGCGACTTCCTGTATTGAAGAACTCATTTCTGAAACAGAAGTGGCGACCTGATCAGTTGCAGAAGTTTGCTGAATAATGCCATTGGTCGTTTGTCCTGTGATAACAGAAAGCTCCTCTGCTGCAGAAGCAACCTGATTTGTGGTGGAAGCCACTTCACCCACCAGATGGGAGAAGCTGTCCGCTATCATGTTAAAGCTGTCTACAATTTCGGTTATTTCATCCTTTGTGTCTGTTTTTACACGAGCAGTAAGTTCTCCATCTGCCAGTTGGCGTGCTGCTGTTTTAATATCATTAAGTGTACCCATTGTGCTTGCATAGAAAGCCAAAAACAGATAACCAGCGATCAGGAGAGCCACTATAATCATGGAAAGGGTACTAACAAGTATTATGTTATCTGCGGATATTCGTTCACCCAGTAATATGTTGGCCTGTTCTGCCGAGGCATCATAGAGTGCATAAACTGCATCAATGGCCTTGGTTCCGGCAGAAAATACTGCATCCGGATCAGCAGTAACTGCAGTAGATTGCAGTATTTCATTTTCAATAATCTGGTCAAAGACATGAATGGAATCCATTGCGGCTTTATGTAATGGGCCAAGTACCGGTTTTAATGAAGGGTTTGTCTCGAAGACGTAAGTCATATTTTGATCAATGCCTTTTACATAACCATCGAAGTTGATCATGATGGTAGTCATGGCGTATTTTGATTTTTCACCCATGAATTGGGCGGCGGCGATACCGGAACCCTGGCCACGCATTTTACCCATTGTCTCGGTAATATTAGGCCCTTTGGTGACGATCGTATCCAGAAGATAAAAAGTATCCAGTTCGGAATCAAGAATGATGCCTGACTGACTGGCAATACTATGGATAAAACCAATAATTTTTTCTATCAGATCGGTATGAGCATTAAATGCCTTTGTTGCTGGCATATCCATGGAGGTGTCCCTGATTTCTTGCCACTGTGCCTGGAGTTGTTTGAGTGTGTCTCCGGTATTAAGTGTTTCTCCAAGTTCACTGTCTACGGTAAGAGCGGCCTGAAATTTTTCATCAATGATCGGGCGCTTGGCCAGAATTTTGTCTTCAAAGCTGGTTTTCCCGTTTAGATAGGCGTTGGTCATGCCTCGGTGTTGAGGAATATGCTGAATCAGCTGGCGCAGAGACATAATATAGCGAACGCCTTTTTGCTCATTTTCCAGAACGGTAACATCGTTTGAAAGATTGTATGCCAACATGCCTGTTACGATTATAAACGGTGTCATAAATATCACGGTGAAAACCATGAATTTGGCGGTATATTTGAGTCGGCTAAACAGAGCAATTCCGGGGGCAAGCAGGGCATTCATTCCTTTTCTCCAGTTATTATTCAGGCAATGTAGCTGTTAGATCGGGAACTTTTCGGAAAACTTTAATAAAAAGAAGGTGATATGCAGAGGTGAATTATTTTAAAACAAGTAAAAACAAGAGCTTATAAAACTAGCCGAGAAGCTCTTGTCGGGTCTTTTCTTTTTCGGTGGCATTGGCCCCAATCCAGAAGGATAATTCCTTATCCAGAAATTCCTTGACCGGCATGTAATGAGAACCGTCACAGGAAAAGGTCAGCCCGATCATCCCGTTCATAATATTGATAGAGGCGGAGCGCAGATAGATGGTTTCATCGGCGAAACGCAGGGAAATGAACTCCATAAAGGTTTTTCTAATTTCTTTCGGTGTGACAGCAGCATTATCCGGATAGGGGTGGATTGGGTAGGCCAGACAAATATCCGGATTTACCATTTCATCCACACCATGAATACGATAGTTATAAGGATCATCCAGTAACCAGAAAGAACAGCGTCCACTGGAGAAATGGATCTTGCTGTGGAAAACGCCGTGTTCAATCATAAGGGTACTGATACTATCCATGGCCTCTTCAATGTGTTCATCAAACAGACTCGGAACACGTTGCTGGGCAAACAGTTGACCACGCACCGCCGGATCGCCGCGGAACTGTTGCCATTGATGTTCTTGTGGACTGAGTTTGGTGTCACGCAGTAATTCATTGGCAGCAAAATCTGCAGCCACAAAACCAAGCAGTTTTCCATCATGGTTGATCGCCTGTAGAACAGTGATGCATTGGGTATGACTGTAAATGCTGTTGTATACAGAAGATAACATCACACCCTTATATGGCAGGTTCTTTTTCAGGTAAGGACGTTGGGACAAGTCTGTTCCACGCCACTTGGTATCGATATTGTCTTTTTGCACCATGGATGAAACTTCAATGCCCTCAATATTCCAGGCATACATCAAGTGGCAGTGCGGCAGGTTACCCATGCCTTCCTGCAGAATTTTGTCAATGGCATTGGCATCCGGCCAGACCTCGGCACAGCTTTCTGCTAATGAGGCCATTGGTTTTTGCACCATTTTGGCCAACGCAGTTTTGACGCTGGAAATGATTTCCTGTGAAGTACTCATGGGTTCTATTATACGGGGTTTTATCAGGTTGTACGATTCAAATTCGAAAGTTGAAAAGTGAAAAAGTTCCGGATTCTGTAATTAAAAATCAGATACTTCGGACATAATCACTATGTTTTGATTCCATGGCCTTTTTGCAGAAGCCTCAGACCAAACACATATAGACCTGTGATAAAGATCAGGGTGATGGCATAGGACATGCCCAGATCAATATCAGAGACACCAAGGAATCCGTAACGGAAGGCATTGACCATGTACAAAATAGGATTGAACAGGGAGGCATCTTGCCAAAATTGGGGCAACAGGCTGATGGAATAAAAAATGCCGCCAAGATAGGTCAGTGGTGTCAGTACAAATGTGGGTATCAGGGAAATATCATCAAAACTTTGTGCATAGACACCATTAATAAAACCGGCCAGCGAAAACAGGATGGCGGTCATCAAAACCATGGAAAAGATAACTACCAGATCATGAACCAGTATATCGGCAAAGAACATGGCGACTATCGTGACCGCAATACCAACCGCAATACCTCGCACTACACCACCGGTCACAAATCCAAGCAGGATAATGTAATTGGGTACAGGTGAGACCAGCATTTCCTCAATACTGTGTTGAAACTTGGTGCCATAAAAAGAGGACACAACATTGGCATAGGAGTTGGTGATCACCGACATCATGATTAATCCGGGTACGATGTAATCAATATAATTAAAGCCTTCCATTGGGCCAATACGCTGACCAATCAGGTTGCCAAAGATCACAAAATACAAACCCATTGTGACCATGGGCGGTACAATGGTTTGTACCCAGATACGTGAAAACCGCAGTACTTCACGGATGACAATGGTCTTGTAGGCAATGAATTTTTCTTTTGTGTTCATTAAGGTGCGCTTCTTCTTTCGTTCTTGTTTTTATCCACCAGACACATGAACAGCTCTTCAAGACGGTTGCGTTTGTTACGCATGCTCAACACTTCAATACCGTTGGAAGATAAAAATTCAAATACTCTGTTGATCGAATTGTTCTTGTCGATTTCCACTTCCATGGTGGTTTCATCGATCAGTTTCATGGAAAGCCCGCTGGCCAGTCCGAGTGCCTTGATGGGTGCAGACAAGTCAAAAATAAAGGTTTCCATGTTTAGTTTGTTAAGCAGTTCCTTTTTGCTGGTGCTTTCGATTAATTCACCGTGATCAATAATGGCGATATTGCGGCACAGTTCTTCCGCTTCTTCCAGATAATGAGTGGTCAGGATAATGGTTGTGCCACTGCTGTTTATTTCACGCAAGAACTCCCACATGGAACGACGAATCTCGATATCAACACCTGCGGTAGGTTCGTCAAGGATCAGGAGTTTCGGCTGGTGCACCAATGCGCGTGCAATCATCAATCGACGTTTCATGCCACCGGAAAGCTGGCGTCCGGTAGTACGGCGTTTTTCCCATAGCCCCAGTTTCTGGAGATAATGTTCAGCACGCTCAAATGCTTCCTTGCGTTCGATACCATAGAAACCGGCCTGATTTGCAATCACTTCTATAACAGGTTCAAACACATTGAAATTAAATTCCTGTGGCACAAGTCCAAGACAGGCTTTGGCCGCACTGCTATCGGTATCAAGATTGTGACCAAAAATTTCAATCTGACCATCTGTTTTATTAATAAGCGATGTAATGATGCCTATCGTGGTTGATTTGCCGGCACCGTTTGGCCCAAGCAGGGCAAAGAAATCCCCTTGCTCAACCTGCAGGTCAATGCCCTTGAGTGCAGACACACCATTGCCATAAACCTTTTTTAGATTTCTAATGTTAAGTGCAATATTCATGTGCGCATTTTAGCACGCTGGGCAAAATGACGTGCTGTATCGTATATCCGGTTTTTGCTGAATACAGGCAAGTATGCGGCTGTGGCCGCAAAATCAAATAATAACTGATTATAAGCTATTGTTTTGACTGACTAATAATGCAATAAAGAAGGAGAATGAAAAGCCGATTTTGGATCCGATTGCTGATTACAGTACACTGCCGAATAATGTGCGAGCAATAAAATAATCTTTCCTAGATATAATAACTGATCCCTTTTCTTGTATTGATTGTTCTTTTCTGTTTTGTCTTGTCTGCATTGCGCCTTGAGCGAACACGACGTTCATAGGGCAGTCTTGTATCG
>JAOUJV010000075.1 GCA_029882995.1 Gammaproteobacteria bacterium
CTGCCATTGAAAAGGCAATGGATGCACAGGATACCAGCATGAGTGATCTCACTGATGCGGATCTGGATGATCTGGATATCACCTCTGATGATGATGAAGGTGGCCCGGATGTACGGGAATCTGAAATTGATGACACACCGGTTGTACGTTTTATCAACAAAGTTTTGCTGGATGCGATCAACAAAGGGGCTTCTGATATCCATTTTGAGCCTTACGAAAAAACCTATCGTGTACGTTTCCGTCAGGACGGGGTCTTAAAAGAGATCGCGGCACCACCCAACAATCTGGCGCCCAAGCTGGCCGCCCGTTTAAAAGTATTATCACGTCTGGATATCTCTGAACGTCGTGTCCCGCAAGACGGACGCATGAAAATGAATTTATCCAAAAACCGGGCTATCGATTTTCGTGTGAGTACTTGCCCAACCCTGTTTGGTGAAAAGATCGTAATGCGTATTCTTGACCCGAGCAGTGCCAAGCTGGGTATTGATGCACTGGGTTATGAACCTGAACAAAAAGACCTGTACATGGAAGCCCTGTTTAAACCCTACGGCATGATTCTGGTAACGGGCCCAACCGGTAGTGGTAAAACGGTTTCACTTTATACCGGTCTGAATATCTTAAATACCGAAGACCGCAATATTTCGACTGCGGAAGATCCGTCTGAAATCAATTTGCCTGGCATTAATCAGGTTAACGTGAACCCCAAAGTCGGGCTAACCTTTGCCAGTGCGCTAAAAGCATTTTTACGTCAGGATCCGGATGTCATCATGGTAGGTGAAATACGTGATATTGAAACTGCCGAGATCGCGATCAAAGCGGCACAAACCGGTCACATGGTGTTATCTACCCTGCATACCAATGATGCACCCCAAACCCTCTCGCGTATGGTGAATATGGGTGTTGCTCCCTTCAATATCGCATCCGCAGTTTCACTGATTATTGCCCAGCGACTGGCACGACGCCTTTGTAATGAATGCAAACAGCCGGTTGATATTCCAAAGGAAGCCTTAATGGAAGAGGGCTTCACTGAAGATGAAATCCCCGGCCTGAAACTGTATGGCCCGGTTGGCTGTGATCAGTGCACTGATGGTTACAAGGGCCGAGTTGGTATTTATCAGGTGATGCCGATTTCAGAAGAAATGGGACGCATTATTATGGCTGATGGCAATGCAATGGAACTGGCCGATCAGGCGCAGAAAGAAGGTATCCCTGACTTGCGTCAGTCGGGTCTGAAGAAGGTCAAGGATGGTTTAACCAGTCTGGAAGAAGTTAACCGTGTTACAAAAGAATAATTAAATCAGGGACTGAATCATGGCTCAAAATGCAAACGCACTCCACCAAACCACCTTTATCTGGGAAGGCTCGGATAAAAAAGGGTCACGTGTAAAGGGTGAAAGTCAGGGTGCAAGTGTTGCTTTGGTCAAAGCTGATCTGCGTCGTCAGGGAATTAATCCCCTCAAGGTTAGAAAAAAACCCAAGGCCTTGTTTGGCACACCCAAGAAAAAAATTACCAGTAAGGAAATCGCTGTTTTTAGTCGTCAGATGGCGACCATGATGGCGTCAGGTGTACCACTGGTACAATCCTTTGATATTGTGGGTAAGGGACATGAAAACCCTTCCATGGCTGAAATGATCATGACCATCAAGGGTAATGTTGAGGCTGGCGGTACATTTACCGAGGCGCTCAGAAAACACCCGTTACAATTTGATGAGCTCTATTGTAGTCTGGTACATGCCGGTGAACAGGCTGGTATTCTGGAAAAACTGCTCAATGAAATCGCAAACTACAAGGAAAAAACAGAGGCTATAAAGGCCAAGGTGAAAAAAGCCTTGTTTTATCCAGTAGCTATTATTGTTGTGGCATTTATTATTACCGCTATTCTGATGATTTTCGTAATTCCACAGTTTGCAGAATTATTTAAAGGCTTCGGTGCTGATCTTCCTGCCATGACACAGTTTGTTGTTAACCTGTCTGATGTATTTGTGGAATGGTGGTGGGCCATTTTTGGTGCTCTAGGCGGTTTTATATTTGGCTTCATTAGTATTAAAAAGCGTTCCGTAAAAATGCAACATGCAATGGATCGTCTGGCGCTTAAGGCGCCGGTCTTTGGTGATATTGTACTGAAATCAACCATTGCCCGTTTTGCCCGCACTATGTCTACCATGTTTGCCGCAGGTGTTCCGTTGGTCGAAGCCATGGAGTCTGTTGCCGGTGCTTCCGGTAATGCCGTTTATTATGACGGCATTATGAAAATGCGTGACGAGGTTGCCACCGGTACCCAGTTGAATGTATCTATGCGTAACAGTGGCCTGTTTCCAAACATGGTGAACCAGATGGTGGCTATTGGTGAAGAAGCCGGCTCTGTTGATGCCATGCTGGCAAAAGTAGCCGACTTCTATGAAGAAGAAGTTGATAACGCCGTTGATGCCATGGCCAGCTTGATGGAACCTCTGATTATGGTCGTATTAGGCACCTTGATTGGTGGTCTGGTAGTTGCGATGTATCTGCCTATCTTCAAGATGGGTGCGGTTGTATAAAACGGTGTTGAGCTTAGTGCTAAGTGTTTAATTAATACCGTTTTAGAAAAATCCCCCTCAATCCCCCTTTTGCAAAGGGGGCGGTTATAAAAAATGACACTATTCCAACTCTTACAATCCAACCCAGCCTTGCTTTACCTTACCACGATCCTTTTAGGGCTTTCTGTCGGCAGTTTTCTGAATGTAGTGATCTATCGTCTGCCAGTAATGCTGGAGCGGGAATGGAAATTCCAATGTGAAGAACTGCTCAACGACAAAGAACCACCTGAAGGTGAACAGGCTTTTAATCTGATTACTCCACGTTCACGTTGTCCTCACTGCAATCATATGATCACAGCACTGGAAAATATCCCGGTCATCAGTTATGCCCTGCAAAAAGGAAAATGCACCGGTTGTGGAGCAAAAATATCTGCACGTTACCCTGTGATTGAAACATTGACTGCCATTCTGAGTGTCATGGTGGTCTGGCAATTTGGTTTTAGCTGGCAATCGGGTGCTGCCCTGTTATTAACGTGGTCACTGATTGCGCTGACCTTTATTGATCTGGATACATTTCTTTTACCTGACAACATTACCCTGCCCTTTCTCTGGCTTGGAATTTTAGTCAGCTTCTGGCAACTGTTTGTTGATCTGGACGCCAGTGTTATCGGTGCAGTGGCCGGTTATATGAGCTTGTGGCTGGTTTATTGGGCCTTCAAACTTCTGCTTAAAAAAGAAGGCATGGGGTATGGTGATTTTAAACTGCTGGCCATGCTGGGAGCATGGCTTGGTTGGCAATCACTCCCATTGATCATTATCCTGTCATCACTGGTTGGTGCTGTTGTTGGTGTGGCGATGATCCTGTTTAAAGGTCATGACAGAAACAAACCCATTCCGTTTGGCCCCTATCTCGCTGCCGCTGGCTGGATTGCATTGATCTGGGGAAGTGACATAACACGGGCTTATATACAATTTTCGGGGATGTAAGTGATTTCATTTGTCATTCCGACTGAGTAGATTATATGGATGAAGTAATCTGCTGAAGCTTTGAAGAACTAATTGAAGGTAATATACATATGCTTGTTATTGGACTCACGGGTGGTATCGGTAGTGGTAAGTCGGCTGTATGCCACTTATTCGAAAAACTCGGGGTGCCAATTGTCGATGCCGATGTAATTTCACATGAGCTCACCCAGCCTGACCAACCCGCAGTACAAAAGATTATTGACGAATTTGGCAGCGATGTACTGGATGCAAGCGGTGCTCTGGATCGTGCCAAACTCAGACAAATCGTGTTTTCTGATCCAAAAAAGCGTTTTGAACTGGAATCCATTCTTCACCCTCTGGTTCTGGTGGAAATTCATACCCGGATTCAGGCGATGGATGCCCCTTATTGCATAGTTTGCATCCCGCTACTACTTGAAACAGAGATGACCGAGAATATAGACCGCATACTGGTGGTTGACTCACCGGAGGCCTTGCAGATTTCGCGTACACAGGCACGCGATAACCTGTCACCCGATGAAATAAAGCAAATTATGTCTGCCCAGGCCAGCCGTGCCGAACGCCTGAAAGCCGCTAATGATGTGATTATCAATGATTCAGATATGGCCAATCTGGAGAAGCAGGTCACAGTTCTGCATAAAACCTATCTTGAAATAAGTGCATCTTGACAGCTATATTTGCCCAATAGGTATAAAATAAGTAAAAATAGGCACTTATAAGACATTAAGCCCTCAAAAGGCGCTGAATGATAAATAACCAGAAAAGCAAAAACAGATTCAAGAAACAAACAGTGATCAAGAATGCCGTCCAATAACAAAATATTCTATGAGCATCCACTCAATGAGCGTGTGCGCACTTTCATGCGTCTCGAATTTCTGTTCCAGCAAATTCGTTATCATTTGCAAAATGAAGATGTCTGGGATCGGCATGCGGCACTGGCTTCGTTATTGAATATCCAGACTGTTTTCAGTCGTAGTGATTTAAAGGCAGAGATCATCAAGGAACTCGATCGACAATCCAAAAGCTTGTCCAAACACCAGAATATGCCAAAGGTCGATCAAGAACATCTCTCTTCCATTTTGAAAGAAATAAACAGAATTATTGAACGTCTGTCTGATATCAGGGGACAGGTTGGTCAGGAGCTCAAGGAAAATGAATTTCTGAATACAGTGCGACAACGCGGTACATTGCCCGGCTGTACTTGTGATTTTGATACGCCGGCTTATCAATACTGGCTCGAACGTCCGGCAAAGGAATGTGTAAAAGATCTGAATAAGTGGATGAGTGTTTTTGAACATTTTGAAGCCGCAGTCAACTTGAGTATGGAAATTATCAGGGAAAGCACTGTGCCCAAATCAGTTACGGCTGAAACCGGAACCTATAATCAAAATCTGGATCCCAATATTCCGTTTCAGATGATTCGAATTGGAATGCCGGCCAATTCTCCCCTGTTTCCTGAAATCAGTGGTGGTAAACACCGTTTCTCCATTCGCTTTCTGGAATTTGCCAAGTCTGCTCGTCCGATACAGGTAGAGGAGACGGTGCATTTTGATTTGAGTTGCTGCAATATCTAGAAAATCATCGTTAAGCTTTTAACAAGCTCAAATAATAATACGCTATGCTTGCAGTATATTTTTAAACTACCCTTTTTTTATGAATAAAAAATTTATTAAATGCCCTACTTGCGAAAAGGAAGTGGAATGGTCAGATGAAAATCCATGGCGGCCATTTTGCAGTGATCGATGTCGCATGATTGATCTGGGTGAATGGGTGAATGAAACCCGAAAAATCCCGGCCGAAGACACGCCACTGTCTGAGGAAATGGATAAGAAATAAAATTTGTTTTAATCAGTCGCCTGAATACCGCTTTACTTGCAACGCAATATCTTCTGCATTCCATATCGGACTCAACACCGAAACACCCTGCGCACCGTTCTCAAAAGCTGTAGAGACATGTTCAGGATGCATACCACCCAATGCATAAACCGGGATAGTTGATTTTTCAGTCAGCTCCCTGAATTTTTCCCAACCCAGAAATGGCTCACCGGGATGACTGGGCGTTGCCAGTACCGGTGACAAGACAACAAAATCGAGTCCAATGTGACAGGCATGCATCAGTTCTTCTTCATTATGACAGGAACCGGATACCCATTTATCTTCGGATAATGGACGTGTATTCAATGCCATCATGCGATCAGTATTCAAGTGCACACCACTGACTCCCAGTATTTCAACCAGCGCAGGGTCAGCATTAATAATTAAATCGGCATTGTATTGCTCGCATAACTTAACCGCTTCACCTGACAGCTGTTTATACGCCTCATCATCAATGCCTTTTACCCTCAACTGAATCAGGTTGATACCTGCCTCCAGGCACTGTTTAAGTTTATCCAGAAACACAGGTTGATCATTGGCGCCGCCGCCTGTGATTTGATAGAGGGAAGGAAGTTGGACTGCTTTCATAATAGGTTTATTGGCCTCAGGAAATGCCATTTTATTTAATTCATCCAGATTTGCCCACTGCCATATCTGACTTTCCCTGCCATGCGGTTCACCTTCAAACAAGGTCACCTGCCAAACATCCAGTAACACCTGTTTGTCTGAATAATTATGATGTATTCGTATCAGGGGGTGGGCAGAATTGATTCTAATATCCAGCTCTTCTTTCAATTCTCGACACAAGGCGTCATACACATCCTCACCATGCTCAACCTTACCACCGGGAAACTCCCACAGACCGCCTTGATGCGCCTGTTCATGGCGACGGGAAATCAGGACTTCGTTATTGTGATTTTTAACAACACCAACCGCAACGTGAATACGTTCTTGCATATTTTATGGCAGGCTTCTTAATAAATAATTATGCCTGATAGAATTCATAAGTCTCCAACGCCGTGTGGGAACTTATGAAACTATCAGGTGCGGTACTCGGCATTGATTTTAACGTAGTCATACGACAAATCACTCGTCCAGATAGTCGCTGTATCATCTCCCCTGCCCAGATCAATTTTCACCTTAATCTCGTCTTTCTTCATGACTGCCTGTCCCTGCTCCTCGGTGTAGGACGCGGCACGCCCACCATTTTCAACAATGCAGACATCATCCAGATAGATGTTTATCTTTTTCAGATTGAGTCCATCAATACCGGCACGACCAACGGCCGCCAGAATGCGCCCCCAGTTTGGGTCGCTGGCAAAAAAGGCAGTTTTGACCAACGGGGAATGGGCAACTGTAAAGGCAACATCTTCTGCCTCTTTTACAGATTTGGCATTATTCACATCGATAGTAATAAATTTGGTCGCACCTTCACCATCACGCACAATAAGTTGTGCCAGTGTCGTGAATACATTGATTAGTGCTTCCAGAAATATTTTACCCCTTTCACTATCCAGTATTTTTATCGCCTGCATTTCAGCTCTGCCTGTTGCCACCAGCATGGCCGCATCATTGGTTGAAGTATCTCCATCAATTGTAATGCGGTTGAAACTGACGGTAATTGCCTTCTTCAAACATTCCTTCAATACAGCTTTTTCAATTTGTGCATCGGTACAAACAAATGCCAGCATGGTTGCCATATCAGGACGAATCATCCCCGAGCCCTTAACAATACCGGTTATGGTTATTTCGTTACCATCAAGGGTTATTTTTTGAGAAACACCTTTGGGTACTGTGTCTGTTGTCATAATGCCGTGGGCAGCTTCTTCCCAGTTATTTTTACCAAGTGCCGAGATGGCGGCCGGGATACCTGACAGGAGCGCATCGGTATTCAGATTTTCACCAATAACACCGGTCGAGAATGGCAATACCTCATGTTCAAGACACCTGACTTCATCAGATAACACTTCACAGGTCTTGTGTGCATCCTGCAGTCCCTGATCACCGGTTCCGGCATTGGCATTGCCGGTATTAATCACAAAATAACGCGGCATGGCTTTAAGAAGGTGTTCTCTTGCCACGACCACTGGTGCTGCACAAAAAGCATTACGGGTAAATACACCCACGCATTGACTACCTTCGGCAAGTTCAATAACAACCAAATCACGACGATTCTGTTTTTTTATACCTGCGCAGGTAACCCCGAGTCGCACACCTGCAACCGGATACATGTTTGGAAAGGTTGTATCGCCCACTGCCATAATGGTTAGTCCGTAAATATTGATCTGAATAGCGACTAATTATAGAACATAGCTTGATGAAAAAAATCCTGTATATTTTCACAGGAGTAGCCTAACACCAAAATTACAGTTAATTTTTAGGTAATCAGCTCAGCTTGCCGTGGCACTGTTTATACTTCTTACCCGAACCACAAGGACAAGGTTCATTCCGTCCGACCTTGCGCCCTTCACGTACAAACGGGGTGTGCTCATCCTGTTCTGATTCCTGTTGATGTCCCATCGCATTGGGATCTGCGTGCTGGAATTGCATCTCACTACTGGCACGGCGTTGTTCGTCAATTGCCTGCACGTCTTCTTCTGCCTTGACCTGCACCTTTGAAACAATAGAAATCACTTCGTATTTGATGCGATCCAGCAACTGATTAAACATTTCAAATGCTTCACGCTTGTATTCCTGTTTTGGGTTCTTCTGTGCGTATCCCCGCAGGCCAATCCCCTGCCGTAGGTAATCCATGGCCGCCAGATGATCTTTCCATTGTGTATCCAGCACCTGTAACATGACTGCCTTCTCGAAATGACGCACTACGTCAGCACCGGCCATCTGTTCCTTGTCTTTGTAGGCCTCTTCCATTGACTGCAAAATACGCTCACGCAAATTCTCTTCATGTAGAGAATCATCTTTTTTCAACCAGTCCTGAATATCCAGCTTTAATCCAAACTCGCCTTCAATCGCCTCTTCCAATCCTGGCACATCCCACTGTTCTTCCAGACTTTCCGGCGGAACAAAATTATTAATAACGCCATTTACCACGTCGTTACGGACTGCATTAACAGTGTCAGATATGTCATCCGTATCCATTAATTCATTACGTTGCTCATATACCACCTTGCGCTGATCATTGGCGACATCATCAAATTCAAGCAATTGTTTACGGATATCAAAGTTATGACCTTCCACCTTGCGCTGGGCATTTTCAATTGCCTTGGTTACCCATGGATGCTCAATTGCCTCGCCTTCTTCCATACCCAGTTTTTGCATGAGGCCGGAAATTTTTTCTGAGGCAAAAATGCGCATCAGGTTATCTTCCATTGAAAGATAAAAACGGGTTGAGCCCGGATCTCCCTGACGACCGGAACGACCACGCAACTGGTTATCAATACGGCGTGATTCATGACGTTCGGTACCAATCACATGCAGACCACCGGCCTCCAGTACCTTATCATGGGTTTTTTTCCATTCGGTACGAAGTCTTGAAATGGTTACCTCATCAGGATTATCCAGTTTGGCAATTTCATTTTCTACGTTACCGCCCAGAACAATATCCGTACCACGTCCCGCCATATTGGTGGCAATGGTAACTGCACCCGGTGCACCTGCCTGAGTAATGATGTCTGCTTCACGCTCATGCTGTTTGGCATTCAATACTTCGTGCTTGATTTTTTCCTTGTTCAGGAGTTTTGCAATATATTCTGATACATCAATTGACGCTGTGCCCACCAGTACCGGCTGACCCTTTTGTTGACAATGCTTGATGTCTTCAATAATGGCATCAAACTTTTCCCGTGCAGTCAGATAAACCAGGTCAGTTGCATCATCACGGATCATGTCACGATGAGTTGGTATCACAACGACTTCCAGTCCATAAATTTGCTGGAATTCAAATGCCTCGGTATCAGCTGTACCCGTCATGCCAGACAGCTTGTCGTACATACGAAAATAATTCTGGAATGTAATGGAAGCCAGTGTCTGATTTTCCTGTTGAATAGGTACGCTTTCCTTGGCTTCTATTGCCTGATGCAGACCTTCTGACCAGCGTCTGCCAGGCATAGTACGACCGGTAAATTCATCAACAATCACAATTTCATTGTTTTGCACAATGTAATGCACATCTTTTTCAAACAGGGAATGTGCACGCAGTCCTGCATTCAGGTGATGCATCAGATTAATATTGGCCGCATCATAAAGGCTTTCACCTTCATTAATTAGGCCTGCCTTGAATAGCAAGGCTTCTATATGCTCATGACCAACCTCGGTCAGGTAAACCTGTCGGCTTTTCTCATCAACAGTGAAATCACCATCGCCATCTTCACTTTCCTGTTTTTTCAATTCAGGGATCAGGTTATTAATCTGATGATACAGTTCGGGACCACCATCCACCGGCCCGGAGATAATCAGTGGTGTACGCGCTTCGTCAATCAGGATCGAATCCACCTCATCCACAACAGCAAAACACAAACCACGTTGCATACGATCACCGGCGGCAAATGCCATGTTGTCGCGCAAATAGTCAAAACCAAATTCATTGTTGGTGCCATAAGTGATGTCTGCTTCATAAGCAGCCCGTTTTTCTTCCGGTGATTGACCGGACAAAATGACACCTGTGGTCATACCAAGGAAACCGTAAATCCTCCCCATCCACTCGGAGTCACGCTTGGCAAGATAATCGTTAACAGTAATGACGTGCACAGATGTGCCGGGTAAGGCATTCAGATAGGCGGCTAACGTGGCGACCAGCGTTTTACCTTCACCGGTGCGCATTTCAGAAATCTTGCCATCATTGAGCACCATGCCGCCGATAAGCTGAACATCAAAATGGCGCATATTGTGAACACGGTTGGCGGCTTCACGTACTGTGGCAAAAGCTTCGGGTAATATCGCCTCAAGGCTCTCACCGTCTTTCAGGCGCTGACGAAACTCGTCAGTCTTGCCACGCAGCTGATCATCAGAAAGCCCTGTCAGAGACGACTCAAGCCCGTTGATTTGATCTACGGTTTTTCTGTAGCGCTTGAGCATACGCTCATTACGACTACCAAATACCTTGCGAATCAGTGCGCTAACCATCAAAAATCCTTACCTGGAACACAAAAGGGTAATGATACCGCAAAATGCGGTTGTTTCGGTGGAAAATTGAGTCCAAAAATTAATTTAGATCAGCAAAATTAGAGGGATAAGTTCATCAAGTGGATGATGGCAAGGCGAAAAAAAGCGAGAACACGGAATGTATC
>JAOUJV010000076.1 GCA_029882995.1 Gammaproteobacteria bacterium
GTTCTTTCATGCATGAGATCATTGCCCAGTTACTGTCATATAGCAGGGGTATCTGGCGTTATCGCTGGTACATGATCGCCTGTGCGTGGGTAATATGCATTATTGGCTGGACAATCGTGGCTCGTATGCCTGATGTGTACAAGGCAAGTGCCCGAGTACATGTGGATACGCACTCTGTATTGCAACCTTTGTTAAGAGGTTTGGCAGTAAGTTCTAACGTTAATGCACAGGTTGCTTTAATGACAAGGACTTTACTCAGCAGACCTAACCTTGAGAAGGTTGCGCGTATGACAGATATGGATATCAAGGCCAAAGACGACAATAAAATGGATGAACTGATCGATGGATTGAAAAGCAACATTAAAATTGGCAAGGACAAACGCTCATCCCTGTTTTCAATTTCCTATGAGAACAGTGATCCTAAACTGGCCAAATCGGTAGTCCAGTCTTTATTAACTCTTTTTGTTGAAGGCGCGCTCGGTGATTCCCGACGTGATTCTGATTCAGCAGAGCAATTTCTTGACAAGCAGTTAAAAGAATATGAATCCAAGCTGATAGAAGCAGAGGAAAAACTAAAGGAATTCAAACGTGAGCATGTTGGGATGATGCCTGGTAAAGGCAAGGATTTTTTCCAGCAGCTGGAAAAGGAAATAGAGGAGCTTGATCAAGCCAAATTGCAGTTAAAAGAATCTGAAAATCGACGTGATGAACTAAAGCGCCAGATATCAGGAGAAGTTCCCGGCTTGATGTTATTGCCTGGAGCAGAAGGGGGGGCTTCACCTAAAGGGGCGCGTATACAAAATCTTGAAATGCAACTGGATGAATTATTACTGAAATATACATCCAATCATCCGGATGTTATTTCACTCAAGCAGACCATAGCGAAACTCAGGGCAGAGCAGATAAAAGAAATTGCTGAACTGAAAGAGAAAGGCCTTGGAGCTTCACCGGTTGATAATAATCCGGTTTATCAGCAGATGAAAATTGCATTAAGCAGTGCTGAAGCAAATGTAGCCACCCTGTCAGTAAGGGTGGAGGAATATACAAAGCGCGTAGAAAAAATGCAGACCATGATTCATACCATGCCCCAGATAGAAGCGGATCTCAAAAGCCTGAACAGAGACTATTCAATTAACAAGAAGAAATATGAAGAGATTCTGGCGCGGCGCGAATCAGCCAAGATTTCCAGAAAGGTTGAACAGAGTGCAGATAATGTAAAATTCAAGGTCATTGATCCGCCAAGAGTGCCGTCTTCTCCTTCCGGACCAAACAGAACATTACTGATGTCATTGGTGTTACTTGTGAGTCTTGGTACAGGAACAGCAGTCAGTTTGTTGCTATATCTGATTAAACCCACATTTGAAACAAGGCAGAGTCTGACGGAGTTTACCAACTTGCCAGTACTTGGAAGTGTCTCAATGATCTGGAGTGCTGCACAGATACAGGAAAGGCGGATGGAAATAATGATCTTTGGTGGTACCGGACTGGCATTGATTGGGTTCTATTCATTATTGCTAATCTATAATGCGGTAGTGGGCTAAAGCATATACAGGCTATGACAAAAAATGAGTATTATTGAAAGATCACTGGACAAACTGAAGAAGAAAACAGAGCCTTCATCAAGTAGTGAGTCTGCGAGACCAGATGTAGCTCCTGTGATTAAGGCAAGTGAGCCAGCAGCGCCAGCCCCAGCTCCCTCCAATACATCTGGAGTAGCCATAGCTAATTCTGATCCAGGTGATTGGGGAATAGACAGCTCAACCAATTCTATAGAAATAGATATTAACAAACTGCGTGGTTTGGGTATGGTCACCCCGGATATGGAACGCAGTAAAATTTCTGAGGAATACCGGTTAATAAAGAGACCATTAATCAAGAATGCGTTTGGTCAGGGGGCAACAGTAGTTTCAAATGGTAACCTGATCATGGTCACCAGTTCCTTTCCGGGGGAAGGGAAAACATTTTCCTCGATTAATCTGGCAATGAGTATTGCACTTGAAATGGACAAGACTGTACTGCTTGTGGATGGAGATGTCGCCAAGCCGTCAGTTTCAAGAGTTCTGGGCATTAAACCTAAAAAAGGTCTGGTGGATTATCTGTTAGGAGAAGTAAATTCACTGAATGAAGTTTTATTAAGGACCAATATTCCAAAGCTTGCCATTCTGCCAGCTGGTAAACGGCATGCACATTCTACAGAACTGCTTTCAAGTGATGCGATGAAACATTTGTTGCATGAACTGTCCAGCCGATATTCGGATAGAATTGTGATTTTTGATTCTCCACCACTACTGGCGACCAGTGAGGCGAGTGTTCTGACAAGCCAAATGGGTCAACTCGTGCTGGTGGTGGAAGCCGGTAAGACACCACAAGAGGCATTAAAAGAAGCACTGGCTCTGGTAGACAAGAATATGATTATTGGCCTGATACTGAACAAGAGCGGACAATTGTTTGGTTCAGATTATTATGGTTCTTATTCCTATTACGGGACATAGAATTCAGAAAAATCAAAAAATGAAAAATGGATTGATATAAAAATGTTAATGCATAAAAAAATGAAAAGTTTCCACGCATTGTTCCTTTTACTGGTGGCTCCGGTTGTTGTGGCCGAATGGGAGATCACCCCTTCGATTGAAATAAAGGAAACATATTCAGATAACATCAGGTTATCAACTTCAGGCAATGAGCAGGATGATTTTATTACCGAAGTAAATCCTGCTATCAAGATAAAGGGCGAAAGCCGTCGTTTGAAAATGGATTTAAGCTATAAGATACAGAATATTTTTTATAATGAAAACAGTGCCAGTGATGATGATAAGCATGATTTAAAAGCAAATGGCACAGCAGAGCTGGTAGATGATTTTGTTTTTATTGATGCCAAGGCAAGTGTAAGTCAGCAGAATACAACCTATCTGGGTGCGGGCTCACAGGACAACCTTTCGATAGACAGTGACAGGCAAACAACCCAGAGATATACAGTGAGCCCTTATATTAAGCACAACTTCAGAGATTATCTTGATGGTGAGTTGAGATATACAAACTCAACAACTGAATATGACAACAGTATCTCCAATAGTGAAACCAATGCAGTCAAGCTGGATATGAAAAGCGGTAATCGCTTCAAAAAGCTGAAATGGAAATTTAATTACAACAACAGCGAGACAGACAGAGAGACAACAAGCACCATAGAATATGAGCAGACCAATGCCGAAGCCAGTTATGCCTTTCATAACGAGTTTGATGCTGTAGTCAGAGCCGGTGATGAAAATAATGATCTGGGAACCGGGGTGACTAAAACACCTAATGGCACTTACTGGAGTGCAGGACTTAACTGGCATCCAAGTTATCATTTCAATTTACAACTTACCGGTGGTGACAAGGAAAAATACAGTGCGTTGACCATTAAACCAACCAAGCGAACTGCATTTAGTACCAGCTACCGTGATGCTGATGTAGGTGTGAATAACGGTGGCCAATGGATGGGAGCATTTTCGCATACTTCAAAACGCAGTACTTGGCGGGTGACATATAGGGAAAATACGACAACTTCTCAGACAGAAATATTAGATCTTTATACGTTTGCTTCAGACTTCCAACAGGCAACTTATGCTGACACAAATATTCCCCCTGATTTAGCTGCGCTCCTTGGTATTGATCCAGATGATATTTTTCCAGGAGTATATATAAATCCTGAAACAGGAGTATATGGCTCAATACCTGATTTATTGGCAGGTGGAAACTTCCCTCTTTCGAACGAAGTCTATAAACAGCAAGCTTTAAATGCCAACGTTACCTATAAAACCGCCAAGAGTGATTTCAGCTTTGGACTTTCCACCAGTGATCGTGATCTTTTAGTTAGCCAAACCAGTGACAGTTCAGGTGGCTGGAATGCCGGCTGGTTATGGCGTTATTCCAACCGGGTCAGATCCAATTTGACTGCCAGTTGGCGAACAATTGAATATAGTACCGTTACCCGTGAGGATGAGTACTGGAATATCGGTTGGGATGTAAGTCGTACACTGGCACGTGACACCAAGGGCTCTATCGGTATCCGCCGTGCGGAACGTACATCGGATGTTGCAGGCAATGACTACGAAGAAAACCGGATATATCTTCTCTTTAATATGAAGTTCTGACCTCTATGTACGAAACGTTTTATAACCTCAGTACAAAACCCTTTAATCTGAGTCCTGACCCACGCTTCTTTTTCGGAAGTAAGGGGCACAAGCGTGCCATGTCTTACCTGCGCTACGGGCTGAATCAGGGTGAAGGTTTTATTATCATTACTGGCGATATTGGTACCGGCAAAACAACGTTGGTGCGCACCTTATTTGCAGAACTGGCGAATGAGAATGTCGTAGCGGCACAATTGGTTACAACCCAACTCGAAGCCGATGACATGTTACGCATGGTTGCCGCCGCATTTGGCCTGGCGCATGACAGGATTTCCAAGGCAACACTCCTGAAGAATATTGAAACCTTCCTGTTGGCGCGTGCACGTGAAGGCAAGCGTGTTTTGCTGGTTGTCGATGAAGCCCAGAATCTGCCTTCTCGCTCACTGGAAGAATTGCGCATGCTGTCGAACTTTCAGGTAGGTGAAAAGGCATTGTTGCAAAGCTTTCTTCTGGGACAGGAGGAGTTTCGTAATACATTACAGGCTGATGGTCTGGAGCAACTACGCCAGAGAGTAACAGCGGCATATCATTTGAGCCCACTGGACAGGGATGAGACCAAGGCTTATATCGAACATCGTTTAAAAATGGTTGGCTGGAAAAATGATCCACAGTTAACGGAGGATGCCTATGACGGCATTCATGCATTTACTGATGGTGTGCCGCGTCGGGTAAATACCTTGCTGGACAGACTGCTGCTTTATGGATATCTGGAAGAGGCTCATCAGTTTAATCGCAGTGTCGTAAATGTGGTGACTGAGGAGTTGAGTGCGGAGACATCGAAGGGAAGTGTTTCCGAAGTGAAAGACAACTTTGATCCTCAGGCAAAATCCAGATCAAGAAAGAAGAAGGCTGGTACCTTGTCTTTGAATAAAGGATCAAAATCAACTGATGATATGGATCTGGAAGAAAGGATTGAGGAGCTGGAAGCGGCGATGGAAGGGCTGAAACGGGCATTTCGCAAGGAGCGCGCGCTAATGAGGCAGGCCATCTTGCTGAATTCGGGTTTTGACGAAGACGACGATCTTATTTAATGGAATTGTAAGAATTGCCTGTGTAGAAATATTTTACAGTCGTCGTCATTTGTCTTGAAAGAAACTGATATCAGCTCGGGCATGGGCCACAAAAAATAAAGGTTGAATTGTGTTATCAAATAGCAAACCTGTCATTATGTGCATAGTCGGTGCACGACCCAACTTTATGAAAATTGCACCCATCATGGCGGCATTGAGAAGTGAACAATGTCATCTGGATGCTTTTCTGTTACACACAGGACAACATTATGATAAGTCGATGAAGCACTGCTTCTTTGATCAACTGGGCATTCCGGTTCCAGATATGGATCTGGAAGTGGGTTCCGGCAGTCATGCAGTACAAACTGCCGAGATTATGCAGCGGTTCGAACCCGTACTGGATGAAGTTAAACCCGCGATGGTGCTTGTGGTAGGGGATGTAAACTCGACTATTGCCTGCGCATTGGTAGCAACCAAGAAAGGTATTCCTGTCGTTCATGTTGAAGCCGGATTACGCAGTTATGATCGCGATATGCCGGAAGAAGTAAACCGTGTATTGACTGATCAGATATCTGATATGCATTTCCTGACAGAAAAATCAGCACATGAAAATTTGTTAAGAGAAGGTATTGATGATAGCCGGATTCATTTTGTAGGTAATGTCATGATTGATACCCTGAAGAATAATCTGAGCAAGGCAGTAACGCCTGAGCAAATACTTTCAGAAATACCAAATAAGGCCGTTTTCCTTAATAGTAAAACTGGTTATGGTGTATTGACATTACACCGTCCTTCCAATGTCGATAATCCGGAAGTGCTGGCGAGACTGCTTGAAACGTTGAATGAGATAAGTAAAACACTCCCGCTGGTTTTCCCGATTCATCCGCGCACGGCACAAAAAATCATGGAGTCAGGCTGTGAAAAATATCTGGATACCGATCGGATCATTCAATTAGCCCCTCTGGCTTATCATGAAATGCTGGGACTGAACTCAAAGGCCCGACTGGTGCTGACCGATTCAGGTGGTATTCAGGAAGAAACCACTGCGCTGGGTGTTCCCTGTATTACCCTGCGTGAAAATACCGAAAGACCCATCACAGTTGATGAAGGCACAAACACTATTGTTGGGACTGACCCGGTAAAAATCAGGGCAGCCTTTGACAATGTTATGCAAACCGGCGGCAAGGCTGGCAAAGTACCCGAGCTATGGGATGGCAAGGCCGCGGTGCGCATCGTTGAAGTGATGGAAAAATGGCTCACGGACAATCAACGTCATTAGGGCATTGTGGCAGAATTAAAATGACACAGGAAAAGCTTAATGCAATGACGGTTGATGTTGAAGATTACTTTCAGGTATCGGCATTTGAAAAATATATCGATCGTTCTGACTGGAACAATTTACCCTGTCGGGTGGAAAACAATACCGGGCGTTTACTGGATCTATTTGACAAGCATAATGTGAAAATTACTTTTTTCATGTTAGGTTGGGTGGCAGAACGATACCCTGGATTAATAAGAAAAATTGTTGATTCCGGCCATGAGCTTGCCAGCCATGGTTATTCCCATGTGCGTGTTACAGAACAAACACCACAACAATTTCGGGAAGACATCATAAAAACAAAAAAATTGCTTGAGGATATTTCAGGGAAGGAAATAAAAGGTTATCGTGCCGCAAGCTATTCTATCGGTGCCTCCAACTTGTGGGCATTGCAGGAGTTACAGGAAGCAGGTCATTTATACAGTTCCAGTATTTATCCAATTAAACATGATCTTTATGGTATGCCGGAGGCACCACGGTTTGCATTTTATCCGCATGGAGATTCCGGGATACTTGAAATTCCGGTTACAACAGTTGAATTGGGAAACAGGAAGTTTCCTTGTGGTGGTGGTGGTTATTTTCGATTTTTCCCTTACATGCTTTCACGCTGGGCCATGCGCCGAGTAAATCGTCATGACGGACAGTCTTGCCTTTTCTATTTTCATCCATGGGAAATTGATCCGGAACAACCGAGACAAACCGGTATCAATTTCAAGACCCGTTTTCGGCATTATCTGAATCTGAACCGGATGCATGATCGTCTGGAACGGCTGTTAACAGATTTTAAATGGGATCGTATGGATAATATATTTCTAAAAAACAGCAAAGAGGTCGGTAATGAATGAATTCATAGAACTGACTTCTTCTGAAACAGGTGGTACGGCTTCCTCAATAAAGATAAAGGAACTGACTATCGGGAATACCGCTAAATGGGATGAGTTTGTCAGGGCACATCCTGAAGCCACTTTTTTTCATCGTTCCGAATGGCAAACCGTGATCAGTCAGGCATTTGGTCATGAGACCTATTATTTATATGCTGAAAGTAATGAAGGTATACAGGGAATATTACCGCTAGTACATATCAAAAGTTTGCTGTTCGGTAATACATTGTCTTCCATGCCTTTTTGCACAACTGGAGGTATTGTTGCCAATTCCTTTGAAGCAAAACTGGCATTAACCAATGCGGCGGAGAAGCTGGCTACCAAACTGGCTGTAGATTGTCTGGAAATGCGTAATCTGAAACCACAGCATGAAGGATGGCCTTGCAAGGATAATTTATACGTTAATTTCAGTAAGCAAATTGACCCTGATCCTGAAGTTAATATGAACAGCATTCCACGTAAGCAGCGCGCCATGGTTCGTAAGGGGATCAAGGCCGGTCTGGTTGGTACCATTGATCAGGGTGTTGATCGGTTCTATGAGGCCTATGCACGTAGTGTACATGCATTGGGTACACCGGTATTCTCAAAAAACTATTTTAATATTCTGATGAAAGCTTTTGGCAAGGATTGCGAGATATTAACAATAACAAAAGATAACCAACTGGTTGCTAGCGTAATGAGTTTTTATTTCCGTGATCAGGTTTTACCATATTATGGTGGAGGAACTTCACTGGCACGCAATGTGAAAGGCAACGATTTTATGTATTGGGATTTAATGTGTCGGGCAGCAGAGCGTGGTGTACGAATATTTGATTATGGTCGCAGTAAAATTGGAACGGGTTCCTATAGTTTCAAGAAAAACTGGGGCTTTGATCCGGAGCCACTGTATTATGAATATTTTCTGGTTAACGCAAAGGAAATGCCGGATATTAACCCGTTGAATCCGAAATACCAGTTGTTTATCAAGATGTGGAAGCAGATGCCTTTTGGTCTGACGACAATACTGGGTCCACATATTGTAAAAAATCTGGGTTAAAAACCCAAAGCATCAAAATGAAAAACATTCTTTACCTGATACACAGGATTCCATATCCCCCCAATAAGGGCGACAAAATTCGTTCGTATAATATTCTTAAATATCTGTCAAAAGAAAATAATGTGTTTCTTGGAACATTTATTGATAACCCCGACGATTCACAATACAAGAAGACCGTTTCTGACTTGTGTCGTGAATCATTCTTTATTGAGACTGACAGAAAGAAATCGATACTTAAAAGCCTGTCAGGATTTTTCAAGGGAACATCATTGACAGTGCCTTATTATAAAGATATCAAAATGTCTGAATGGGTAGATAATGTTTTACAAAAAAATAAAATAGATGTCGTGTATATCTATTCCTCATCTATGGCGCAATATGTTTATAAAAACCCATTAGCTGAAGATATTCGAAAAATTATAGATTTTGTCGATATTGATTCTGACAAATGGGCGCAATATGCAAAATCAAAATCATGGCCTCTGGGCTGGGTTTATAATCGGGAGTCTAAAAAGCTTCAGGATTTTGAGAAGAAAATCGCAAAAGAATTTAATGCCAGTATTTTTGTATCTAGTACTGAAGCCGAAGCATTTAAGGCAATTATTCCAGAATGCTCATCCAGAATACATTATATAAATAATGGTGTTGACACTGATTATTTCGATCCAGCCAGAGATTTTGACAACCCATATAATATGGAAGGGAAAAAAATAGTGTTTACCGGGGCTATGGATTATTGGGCAAATGTTGATGCTGTTACATGGTTTGCTAATGAAATATTTCCTGCCATAAGGGAATATTTTAAGGATGCTCTATTCTATATAGTAGGCTCTAATCCGGCAGATACTGTTAAAAGACTATCCAGTGACAGTATTGTGGTAACAGGCTCTGTTTATGATATCAGGCCGTATATTGCACATTCCGATCTTGTTGTTGTGCCAATGCGAATAGCACGAGGAGTTCAAAACAAGGTGCTTGAAGGAATGGCAATGGGGAAGACTGTTGTTTCAACCTATTCAGGGTATGAAGGTATTAATGCAAAAATTGGTGAAGAATTGTTTGTTGAGAATGACAGCGTGCATTTTTCAGAGAAAGTGATCGAATTACTCGGCAACACGTCTTTAAAAAGAGTAGGTGTGGCAGCGAGGTGCTTTATAGAAAAGTCATATCGATGGGAGAGTAACCTTTCCAGACTTGAAGATTTAATGGAAAAATAAATAGTGTCTATAGAAAACAGTTCAATTATACAACGATCGGGCATTCTGAACACAATCATGCTGTTCTGTTCTGTTTTACTTATCGCCATAATTTATAGTGAAACGTTCATTTCAATAAAGGATCTATGGGATAGTTCTGACACATATGCTCATGGATATATTATATTGCCGATCTCGTTTTATCTAATCTGGAATAAGCGGGATGAACTTGATCAGATTCCACCATCAATTTCATTTTTGGGTCTGGCTCTTGTTATTTGTTGCGTAATAATGTGGTTCCTGTCTTCTCTGGTAGAAGTCCAGATATTAAAGCAATATAGCGTTGTTGCAATGATACCCTTAATGTTTGTTTTATTCTGGGGATGGCAAAGAACCAGAATTATTATTTTTCCTCTTCTGTTTATACTTCTGTCTGTTCCATTTGGAGAAGCCTATGTTCCATACATGATTAAGTGGGTGGGTGACTTTGTATTTGTTGCACTCCAGTTGACAGGTATACCCGTATTCAGGGAAGGAAACATGCTGTTTTTGACAAGTGGTGACTGGTCAGTTGTTGAAGCATGTAGCGGTCTCCGTTATTTGATTGCGTCAATTACGCTCGGGCTCTTATATGCATATCTAATGTACCGTAGTTTCTGGCGCAGGACATTATTTATCATACTTTCGGTAGCTGTTCCCGTTTTTGCTAACTGGATACGCGCCTATATGATTATTATGATTGGTCATCTCAGCAGTATGAAACTTGCAGTCGGCGTCGATCATATTGTTTATGGCTGGTTGTTCTTTGGACTTGTTATAGGGTTAATGTTTTATATTGGTACATTTTGGCGAGAAGATATAGCGGAAGAGAGCAAAACCAGCGTTCATGTATCTATAGCGAATGGAAGCAAAGATAGTATAAAGTTGATATTGGCAATTATCGTGCTGATCTG
>JAOUJV010000077.1 GCA_029882995.1 Gammaproteobacteria bacterium
TTGCCATTGCGATATTCGGACTATTGATATCACCTGAAATCTGGGCGGTAGCACGTAACTCGACTTTCTCAGTTGCTTCGATAATACCTTCTACAGTACCGCCAACCACAACAATTCGAGCCTTGATATCACCTTTCCAGTGACCCTTTTCCATAATGACCAAAGTCCCTTCCAGATCACATGTTCCTTTCACCTTGCCATTGACGATGTAATTATCATCACCTGTGAAATGACCCTCAAAACAGGAGCCTTCTCCCACCATGGATGTAAATTTCAGGACATCATCCAGAGAGCGTTTGTATTTTTCTGTCATGTGGTTTTCCCGGGATCTTTTGCACTACTATACGCACTAAAAGATCGGCACAAAACCGGTTTTCTTTAGTCTTCGATTAATGCCTTATATTACAGCCAGTTAATAAATACACCTGTTTTCCTACTGAAACACAGGTGTATTCATCCAAAAATGTGGGATATGCCAAAAACTAGCTGGATAACTCCAGTAACAGTTTGTTCAACTTCTGAACAAAACTGGCAGGATCTTCCAGTTGCCCACCTTCGCTCAACAGAGCCTGATCAAACAGGATATTGGTCCAGTCGGTAAAACGTTCATTATCCGTTTCTTCCTTGAGGCGGCTCACCAGTGCATGCTCCGGATTCAATTCCAGAATCGGTTTCATATTGGGTACATCCTGTCCTATTGATTTCAGGATACGCTCCATATTTGCGGTCATGTCATTTTCATCCGCTACCAGACAGGCCGGGGATGTGGTGAGACGATGAGTCACGCGTACATCCTTGACCTTCTCACCCAGCACATCTTTCACCCGCTTGACCAGATCCTTTGATTCCTTCTCGACCTTTTTCTGCTGTTTCTTTTCTTCCTTGTCATCCAGATCACCCAGATCCAGATCGCCGCGTGCAACGGATACCATTGCCTTGCTATCAAATTCAGTCAGATGAGACATCAGCCATTCATCCACTCTGTCTGATAATAACAAGACTTCAATCCCTTTTTTACGGAATACTTCCAGATGCGGACTGTTCTTTGCAGCAGCAAAACTGTCTGCAGTAATAAAGTAAATCTTTTCCTGTCCTGCCTTCATGCGAGAGATGTAATCATCCAACGAAACATGTTGCTCTTCACTGTCATCATGTGTACTTGAAAAACGCAACAGTTTCGCAATCTGTTCACGATTGGCAAAATCCTCTCCCGGACCTTCTTTCATGACCCGACCAAATTCTTTCCAGAAAGTCTTGTATTTTTCATCGTCCTTTCTGGCCATATCTTCCAGCGCACCCAATACCTTTTTAATAGAACCGGAGCGCATGCTATCGATGACTTTATTGTGCTGAAGTATTTCGCGCGAGACATTCAAAGGCAAATCATCCGAATCCATCACGCCTTTAACAAAACGCAGATAGCGCGGCATAAGCTGATCGGCATCATCCATAATAAATACACGGCGCACGTATAACTTGATTCCATGCTGGTGATTCTGATCCCATAAATCAAATGGGGCGCGCGAAGGAATATAAAGCAATGAGGTGTATTCCGTCTTACCTTCAACACGTGAATGAATATGGGTCAATGGATCCTGAAAATCATGGCCAACATGTTTGTAAAACTCATTGTATTCTTCATCGCTAATATCAGTCTTTGAACGACTCCAGAGTGCGGAGGCACTATTAACGGTTTCATCCTCATCTTTCTTTTCTTCGTTCCCTGAATCATTATTTTGGGACTTCATCACAATTGGCAACGAAATATGATCAGAATATTTCTTGATAATGGAACGCAGACGATAAGCTTCCAGAAATTCATCTTCACCTTCACGCAGATGTAAAACAATCTCGGTACCGCGGGTCGGTTTTTCTACCGTCTCCAGCGTATACTCACCTTCACCAGCAGATTCCCAGCACACACCATGTTCACTACCCAAACCGGCACGCCGTGAAGTCAATGTAACTTTGTCCGCAACTATAAAAGAGGAATAAAAACCAACACCAAACTGACCAATCAGATTGGCATCCTTGGCCTGATCACCGGTAAGCGATTCAAAAAACTGACGTGTTCCTGATTTGGCAATAGTACCGACATTTTCAATAACCTCTTCACGGTTCATGCCGATACCGTTATCGGTAATGGTGATAGTTCGTGCATCCTTGTCAAAATCAACTCGTATTTTGAGTTCGCTGTCATCTTCATAAAGAGCATCATCGGACAAGGCCTCAAATCGCAGTTTATCTGCTGCATCTGATGCATTGGAAATCAGTTCACGCAGGAAAATTTCCTTATTACTGTAGAGTGAGTGGATCATCAAATTAAGCAATTGCTTAACTTCTGTTTGAAAACCAAGTGTTTCCTTATGAGCTTCTACCGTCACGTTTATTTACCCTCTTTATTGCAAATATCAGAATAGGATGCGAAATACCGGTGTCGCACCGGTAGGTCTTAAATAGGGATTTAGTGGTTATTTTTCAAGTACTGCTGATGACTTTCAGGCTGCCGTTGCATCCTGTGCTTGTCTGGAAGCCTGAGAAATAGGTGCATACAGCGTATATATGGTGCCCACTTCCAGCTCTGAACGAGCTGAAATATAGCCACCTGCTTCAGTTATTAATGCGCTGGCACGAGCCAGAGGCGAATCAGAAACCTTGTTCTCCGGTCTCGGGTGAAGCAATTTTGCCAGAACAGATTCCGACATACCAATCCCCTGATCTTCAATAGTCACACGCCCGTAAGTACCTTCTGGGATGGGTAAATCCTCACCTGCTGTTGCATAGATATTCTCCGCCCTGATTCGAACAGACTTTCCTTTTGGTGTCAGACGAGCTGCATAGTGGGTAATTTCCGTGATGGCCTTCATAAATCCGGCATTGTTATCAGGTGTCAATATCAACCCGTCCTGAATATTCATATCACAATAGATATCCCTGCCCTTCACGCCGAGTTCTATTGCTTGTGTTACCTGCTCGGCAGATGAACCGGCAAACCGGGGTTTGGATTCCGGCTTGTTAACTGTTGGCTCTATTCTGTCCTGTTCCTTAAGGTCGCTCTCAATGGCAGAAGAAGGAGCGGATAAGTCACTGGTATCAAGTACATCACGCAAATCTTTCAACTCACCGGACATGATTTGTAATAACTTAATCAGTTTTTCAACAAAACGTTTTGTCTCCTGGTCCATTCCCTTCGGTTCCACTTTTGCCTCCTGCTTTTGTGTCGCCTTCCTTCTCTGGCTTACCAGTTTCAATGGTGTGTTAATAAACTGTATACATTGACGCCAGAATGTACCGACATCCTTTGTCTGAAAATTTTCATGGCGATCATCAATTAAACGTTGTGCAATCAGACTAATCTGCTTACTAAATTCGCCTTGTGGGAAAAGCCTGATGGCCGCCTTTTGCTGTCTGACTGCATCAATGATAGAACCATCACGGGTAATAAAACCAAGAATTTGTACCTGCATGGAAAGATGCTTAAGCACGACATCACGAAAACGCCGATAAGTCTGTTTTGCCTCATTCACATCTTCTGCCTGATTGACAACAACCCGAACACGACCACCAAAACCGTTCATCATCAGGATTTTCAGGAGTGAATAGGCGTCTGTCATTGAAGTGGGTTCAGGTGTAATGACAACAAGACATTCATTCGCTGCCATACAGAAGGAAATAACATCTTTTGATACCCCGGCCGAAGTATCAAACAGCATGAAATCATAGTCATCCGCTTTTTCGAATGCCTTTATCAGAAACTCGACACTTTCCTCATTGAGATTGGCAATATATTCCATACCGGATGCGCCTGGAATGATATCGATACCTTCATGACGACGAATGGTAATTTCATCCAGCGACAGGTTATTAAGGAAAATATCACTAATAGTAAAACGCGGGTTCAGCTTCAGCAGGATATTGACATTGGCGAGACCGAGATCAGCATCGAATAGACAAGTGCGATAACCGAGTTGCGCCAACTGGATAGATAAATTAACACTAAGGTTGGTTTTACCTACTCCTCCCTTACCGCTTGCTACTGTAATAATTCTTGCCATGCCGGTTCTTTATATTTTTTTATTTATCAAGACAACAAAGTCTGGCTCTATTATGTCTTAATTGGCATTAATTTATAAGAGGGATTATCAAAAATTCAAAGTCGGTTAAATTTCAAGAGGATAGTATGCGCATCTGGGCAAGGAGAGATGACAGGAAAATGGTGGGCCGTGGGCGATTCGAACGCCCGACCATCGGATTAAAAGTCCGGTGCTCTACCGACTGAGCTAACGGCCCTGTACAGGACAAAAAACGGGCGAGATTATAACTTGAAACAGGTCAGGATGACACTTAAATTGTCGAAAAATTTGCTTTATTCCATTGTTATACCGAATCCAGCTTGCGCATTTTCTCTGGTAAAACTCGAAAATCGACTAATGCAGTAAGAAAAATCTTGAATATGGTCGCTTCACTTTCATACATCATTTTGTAAAACTGGAATTTCATGGTCATCGCGCAGGCAATCATAATACTGAAAAGAGCCAAAAATGAACCCATGGCGAGTGTAGATACACCAGTGATACCCTGTCCAATAGTGCATCCCATTGCCAAAACACCGCCGATCCCCATCAAGATACCACCAATAACATGGCTAATAAAATCCTTGAATGTGGCAAACCACTCAACCCTGAATTTGCCAGCAACAACTGCCAGAATAAACGAGCCCGAAATCATGCCAAATACAGCGACAACACCAAATGTTAAATAATGAGGGTTAAATTTATTTAATAAAAATCCAAGTGTTTCACCAGTGGGATTGATAAACGTAAATGACTGTACCGCCACAGCTCGTGGCTGAGGGCCATCAGCCAACATTCCCCATACATCTGTGCTGGCAAATTGAACCCATGAGTATGTATCACCTTCCATACTGATGGTCACCATATCAGTTGTTACATACCATCCTGCCAGAATACAAAGACCAACTACAGTACCGGCCAGAATGCTGTCTTTACGTTTTCTGAATTTCGATGAGCTAAAGACAGCAACCAGCATCAAGGTTGCAAGAATCCCGCCAACCCAGATTCTCGTTGATAATGCATCTGTACCAAATATACCACCCAGCACACTTCCCAAATCCTGTTGCGAAGTTAATGAAATAGCAAGAGGACTCATCCAGTAATAGAATAATTCAGAATAAAGTGTTTTATCTGTCCCTGGAAACGGGTTCAACATGAAGTAGGAAGATATTGCGATCATTGAAAATACAATTATCGATTTTAGATTACCTCCTCCAAGACGAATCAGTGTTGTATTACCACATCCGCTTCCCAGTGTCATACCAACACCAAAGATCAATCCGCCCAATATATATTCAAGCCAGATAAAGCTGGAGCTTCTATAAGGAGGACGGGAAACATCAACACTCGCTGTTCCGCTTGCTTCAAGAATAATGACACCAATAATGGCAATGGCCATCGCCAGTATCCATGACCGCATACGGCTTGACTCACCCATATTCACAAGATCGGAAATGGCACCCATGGTACAAAAGTTTGTCTTGTTGGCTACAATCCCAAATAAAGCGGCAACTAGAAAAACCGTTATCATCACGGCCTGATTGGCACTGGAAAATGCATCAAAAACCATGACAACCTCCTGATTAACTGATAATTGATATTATCTAGGTTATTTTGATTATCCTAGATAATAGCATGACGTCATGTAATGCATATATATTCCATCAATTATTAGGAGACAAGAGAAGCCCCTCTTTGGTTTATGACAAAAAACCCTTTCTATTCAGACTCTTCCATCTATAACCAGCCTGATTACAATTCGTATGCTGACTTATATCTGACCTTTAATTATGTAGGATAATTTCTGTCCTTGATTAATACCGGTTTGACAATCGTGACTAGATGGGTAAAAACACACTGAAGGTGGTGCCGTGTTCCAGATCACTCTGCAGTGAAATCCTGCCATCAAGTATCTGTGTTAATCGGCTTGTGACTGCAAGACCTAACCCAAGCCCACCATGACTGCGTGTTATGGAACCATCGGCCTGTGTAAACATTTCAAATATCTTTTCCTGTGCATCTTCCTGGATAACTGCCCCTGTATTATGCACCTTGATACATAGCATTGATGAGGAATCATCTTCCATTACAACATCTAATGTAACTGTAATCTTGCCATCATCTGTAAATTTAACTGCATTATCTATCAGATTATGTAATATCTGACGCAATCTTTCCGGATCACTGTGCATTGTTTCAGGAACCTGCTCACTTATCTGTAGTGATAACTTAACCTCTTTCTCCAGAACATTTTCCTTAAACTCATTCACTTCACCCCGAATCAATGACGGCAAATCAAAATCCGTCATATTTAACTGGAACTCACCAGCGCCGAGCTTTATATGATCAAGAATACCATCTATCAATCTGATCAACTCATGAGATGCACCAATCGCAATATCGGTATATTGTCTCTGATCCTCATTTATTTCCGATTCCTGCAATAACTGCAACATACCATTCACCGCATTCAATGGAGTACGGATTTCATGGCTCATGTTGGAAATAAATTCACTTTTCATCTGACTGATGCTGACCGCCGTATTTCGGGCTTCTTCCATTGCCTTTTCTCTCATGATACTTTCATTCAACACTCGGTGATGTGCGTCAACAAACCTTCTCTCCAGCCTGCTGATGTAAAAATAAAATGAGCCTATTAATGCAACCAGAATAAAGAATGAAATCATGATCGTTTGCGTTGTCGTCTTCCATAATCTTGTTTTTAGCGTGGTAACATCTGCCAGTGTAATAAACTCACCAACATCACGGTTTCCTGCATCAATCAATGGTGAAAAACCCGCACGGTATATCCTTCCCACTGTCTCCAGATCATGTGCATCCGAGCTGTATATATTTTTTTTTTGAGCTTCAATGTGTTTTTGGTATGCCTCTACAGCAATTTTTTTCTCTGATATTGAACTTTCAACAACAACAAAATCATTGTAACGGTCCCAGTCCTGCTCCTGATTAAGCATACGTCGACCTTCTTCCCATTTTTTTCTTTCCAGATATTCTTTCTTCACCAGAACAAACAGCTCTACACCAAACAGTTTTCGTAACTGGGGTGTGATATGTGTGATCTCTATGCCCAGTTCAAGATAACCTGTCAGTTCTCCATTGATATACCATGGATGGACTACCCTTAATGTAAACGTTCCTAATGGGCCAAGCTCCACCCCACTAGCCTTTTTGTTGGTAGCGATAGCCCTGTCCAGCGTGAATCGATTAATTACATCACCATACCTGCTTTTGTTATGTTCACGCAGAAAACATACCTTGTCTTTTTCGATAAAATAAAAATGCGTGATTTTATTATCAATAAAAAGTCTCTTGTAGGCAGGTAATACCTGTTGGTAAAGCCTTTGCCTGTCACGTGATAACCAGGCTGCCTGAATATCCTTGTCACTCAGCAAAAACCCGATTAAACCATCCAGTGTTGCTGTCTCATTTTCCAGTGCTTTCTTGTAAGCAGCATCAACACCATGGATGCGCCAGTGAATATCATTATCAATTTGCTTGGACTGTAACTGGTAATAGGAAAAGATAGAGACGAGTGCAACACTGACGAGTGCCAGAATTACCGGTACAAAAATACGTGCTTTTATCTTTTCTTCATGAGTTTGCATATGATTAATATAGCGTCGTTTCGATAACGATCATTAACATGGATCACATGCGTAAATGCATGAATATTACGAAAATCTACAGATATTTTGTGGGATCAGGAATACCGGCTTTATCAAAACCTTCCTTGCGTAAACGACAGGAATCACATTTACCACATGCACGACCTTCACTGTCTGCTGAATAACAGGAGACAGTCATCACATAATCCACACCCAGACTGGTGCCAGACTGGATGATTTCTGCCTTGGTCATATGGATTAGTGGCGTATGTATTTTGAATGGATGACCTTCTACGCCCGCCTTGGTGGCCAGATTGGCGGTCTTTTCAAATGCTTCAATAAATTCCGGACGACAATCCGGATAGCCGGAGTAATCAACGGCATTCACTCCGATAAAAATATCATGTGCTCCAATGACTTCGGCATAACCCAGTGCAAAAGATAAAAAAACCGTATTGCGTGCCGGTACATAAGTAACGGGTATCCCTTCTGTATGTGTTTCAGGGACGGCAATCGAATTGTCTGTCAGTGCAGAGCCACCAATACTGCCAAAATCAATTTTTATTCTTTTATGCTGTTTGGCACCCAGCGCGGCCACAACCCGTTCAGAAGCCTGCAGTTCAGACTCATGCCGTTGTCCATACTCAAAACTCACGGCATAACATTCATAACCTTCACTATTAGCCATGGCCAGGGTAGTGGCTGAGTCCAGTCCGCCAGACACAAGCACAACCGCCTTTTTAGATGCAGGCTTGCTCATCTCCCCTTCTCATTACCCCATAACAGTTTATGTAATTGAATTTGCATTCTTACGTTCAGTTTGTCATGTAATATCCATTCAGCCAGTTGTACTGGTTCCAGTTTCCCGTGAACGGGTGAAAACAGAATTTCACATTTTCCATCTAATGAATATTCACTGATTATGTCTTTCGACCAGTCATAATCTGCCCTGTTACCTAAAACAAATTTAATCTGATCCTGTGAATTTAATTTATTAATGTTTTGATACAGGTTTTTTTCCGACTCACCGGAAGCGGGTGTCTTTAGATCCATGACCTTGATAACACGTTGATCAACATTACTGACATCAATGGCACCACTGGTTTCCAGCGAAACCTCATAACCGGCATCACATAAACTGGATAAAAGTGTTAAGCAGGCATTCTGCGCCAATGGCTCACCACCGGTGACCGTAACATAGTGTGGCTGATACTTGGCAACCCGTTTCAGTACATCACTGATTTCAATCTTTTCTCCGCCCTGAAATGCATACGTGGTATCACAGTAATCACAGCGTAATGGACAACCGGTCAAACGAATAAAGACCGTTGGAAATCCGGCTGTGCGTGATTCACCCTGCAGGGAATAGAAAATTTCAGTAATACGGAGATTCATAAGAAAAGGCACAAATGGTTAGTTAATAACAATTTAGCACTAAACGCTATTAACTAAAAACTGAATTTAACGCCCTTCGACCTTCATTTTTTGCAGGCGATTCTCTGCCAGACGTGAAGCGGTGGTTTTGGGGAAACGACTTGAGATATGATTTAACACATTACGTGCCTGCTCCCATTCAGACAATTCATAATGAATAAAACCGATCTTGAGCATGGCATCAGCCACTTTGGTGCTGTCCGCATAGCCCTCAACCACCTTCTGGAATTCGCCCTGTGCCAGCTTGAATTCACGTGAAACATAATAGGCTTCACCAATCCAGTATTGTGCATTGGCTGCATACAGACTTTGAGGATATTTCTTCAAAAATGCATTGAAGGCAGCAATAGATTGCGGGTAACGACCCTCTTTCAAAATACCCAATGCATTCTGGTAATCCACCTGCTCATTGGCTGTCAGGTTATCTGAAACATTACCGGGAGTTGTATCATAGGATTTTGGTTGTTCAACCGATGCTGTTATTTCTTTCTGGCGTGATTCAACTGAAACCGTGCTGCCTGTTTCCTGTTGTCGCAAACGTCTGTCAATATCCAGATATAAATCGCGCTGGCGTTTCTTCATGCTGTCTACATCATGACGCTGTGCCTCTATTTCACCACGCAAATGACGTAACTCATTCTGCATTTGTTCAACCTGCAACATCATGTCTACAAGGCTCTGGCTATCCAGTAATCTCTCCATACGTTCAACACGTTGTTCAAGATCAGCAACAGCCACCCCGCTATACAGGGCGACTGTTGCCAAAAATGATATGGACAGATTTTTAATGTAAACAGAACGTTTCATGATTAACGTCTTGTGTAAATAATTTCAACACGACGGTTCTTGCTCCATGCGCTTTCATTATGATCTGAATCGGCCGGACGTTCTTCGCCATAACTGACTGTCTCCAACTGACTGCTGGCAGCACCCTGTAATGTCATCAATTTTCTAACTGCATTGGCACGACGTTCACCCAGGCCTATATTGTATTCACGTGAGCCACGCTCATCAGCGTGACCTTCCAGTGTGACACGCGCGCCCGGATTGTTTGATAAATAACTGGCATGTGCCGCGATAGTTTCACGATCATCATATTTCACTTCACTGCTATCAAAGGCAAAATAAACTGTTCGCTTTGAGAGCATGCCTGCCGGATTATCCAGTGGATGGCCATCAAAATCACCACCGCCATACATGCCGCTTGATGAAGCACTACCACTATCAGCACCACTATCACTATCTCCCATTATGCCGCCCTTGCCTCCGCAAGCACTTAAGATGGCAACTGATGCCAGTACGGCAAAACCTTTTGTAAATTTATTCATGAGACAACTCCTTTATGTACTTTAAAATTATCTGTTTTCTATTTATTAAATGGTGACC
>JAOUJV010000160.1 GCA_029882995.1 Gammaproteobacteria bacterium
TTCGCATCATAAACTACGATTTCACCAGTGGCTTTCTTGTTTTCCTTACGATTCCATACTGAAACCCAAACTTCTGAACCATCCTTGTTGTATTCCATATGGACTGCAACTTTACCTGGTTCATTGGTAACACGGATTGTTTTGACAACTTTACGAGTATTCTTGTCAAACACTTTCACGCTCTGCTGGATTTCAACTTCAGGATGCTTGGTTTGATCCGCCCAAACATATTGACTGGATGGATGGGTGCGAATGAATACACCGGCACCGTCAGTTTCAACTTCATAGCATATCTTCCATGCTTGATCCTTGTGACCAGCTGGATCATTACCCCAGACAGTGACCTTACCAACACCTAAATGGGTTGTACCACCGACAGGTCCACATTTTGGATCATTCCAGTTAGCACCTGGACCAGGATGTGGTTTCTTGTCTACATCAATCATGGCTTCACGCTTGCCAGTCTTGGTATCAACAATCACCATCTTGTCAGAAGCATTTGCCGCAATCTGGAAATAACGACCAGTTGGGTCATAGAAACCATCATGCAGGAACTTGGCAGTATCCATTTGAGATATGTTCAGGTTATTAATATCTTTGTAATCAACCTGCCACATTTGACCCAATTCCTTGGCAGAAACAAGGAAACTACTTTCATTAGGGTTGGTGTAAACCGCAGCCACACGTGACTCGTTAACGTAATCACCATCAACGTTGACGCCGCGGGTAGAGACTACCTTGACCGGCTTCATTGTTTCAGCTTCTACGATAACAAAATGTGGAGGCCAGTAACCACCACCAATAACGTACTTGCCATCACCGGATACAGCGACATCGCGTGCGTCATAGGCAATCTGGGTTTCAGCAACCAGCATCTTGTCAGGTGTTTGCCATAAATCGATCTTGTTCATCTTGCCATCACGACCCATGGTGTACCAGAAACGACCAGGATCTTTTGCATGATCCTTTTTGTGGTGCTCTGTACCCTTGATAACGTGTACTGCATAACCGGCATTGATGTGTGCCACAATCTCGTGCTTGTCACCATCAACAATAGCAACCTTACCGGCATCACGCTCAATCACAACAAAGAAGTTCTCCCAGTTGCGTCCATGAAGTGGTTTACTTGGATAATCCTTAGGCTGTACAAAAATCTTGGTACGTTTTTGCATAAGTGCCAAAGACATTTCAGGTGGAACAGGTGGTTCCATTTGGATATAGGTAGATAACATACTGATTTCTTTCTTACTGAAGATATCATTGAAGTTATTCATGCCGCCTTCTGTACCTAGAGAGATAATGCGCTCAAGGCGTTTCTGGCCTTTCTTGCAAGTGTCCTTTGGTTCAAGGGCTTTACCTGTCGCCCCTTTACGCAAAACACCGTGACAACCGGCACATCGCTGGAAATACAGATTTTTTGCTGTTTCAAAATCAGCTTCAGACATTTTCGGCGGATTAGTCTTGCATTCATCCTTTGCCGCCATGGTTGGGCCTGAAACGACCCAGAGAGCCGACACTAATAATGCCAATGCCGGTGTTACCGTTTTTTTGAATTTCATATCAATCACTCCCTCATAGTGTGGTGTAGATACCGCAGAAGTATATAAGCAAGTCACTATATACCTTTTTGCCAAAATCCCAGCCTTGATGTACGTCAATTTTATATCTGTATACCAGGAATGCACCCATATTACCCCTAGTATCCTGTTGATTCAATGGAGTTTATTAAAGAATTTCGCCCCCCCCATTGGTAGAGTAAATTATCATTTTAGACCAATTCTTGCAAAGCGTCGTTTGCGTATATTTGATTAAACCAGTAATCTTGCTTTCAATATCAAAATCCATGCCTCAGATGTGATATTGATAGCTTGTTTTTAACATATTTGGAGTGCTAATCATCGAATTTCTCTGGTACACCGTAGCAGGCATTGGCCTGTATTTGCTCTCTGACTGGATTCTGGTGCGGATCGAACGTGTTCGCGGGGGGGCATTACCAAACAGAAGTCTGATTTTTTTTGCCATTATTTTTATCCTCGCCATTGTTACATTCGAGGTCATCCAACGGATTCTGGCGGGACAGCTTTAGATCAAAGTGCCTTGTGAAACAGGGCATCCTGATTCTTGAAATGCTCACTAAACCAGCTTGCCAACACCTGTTTCAGCTTATTCTCATCAAAACTGTCGTTGAATTCATACTCATCCATGATGTCGTTAATATCATCCAGTAACTGCTCATGCTCATTTTTATGTTCACCATAATGCGCATACTCTTCTTCGCGCATGATTTTCTCTTCCAATGCAAAATGAGCCGCCGTTTTGGTGTGAATATCTCCCAAAAATTGCAGTATGGAGTCTTTTGAACGATCGCTATTCATGCTGTCATAGAGACTATTAATTAAACCGATCAACGCCTCATGCTCCACATCAACATCAGGAATACCAGTCTCAAATTCTTTTTTCCATTCAATCAGTGACATGATGAATACCTCTACTTGAACACAAAACTGTGTTTTTCACGTATAAAACTGATAACCATATTCTGACGGGATTTAATATCCATCCATTCTGATTTTTCATAATCAAACCCCTGCTCTCTATGGCTATCACGCATACGTACAGACAAATGATGGCG
>JAOUJV010000078.1 GCA_029882995.1 Gammaproteobacteria bacterium
CAGTTGCCTGAACAAGTCGTGGGATACCGTTTACCAACAAGGCATAGAACTGCATATCACAATATCCACCAATGGCATTAATAACAGCAATACGTGATGTCTTGAGTACATCTGACTTTTCGCCGCCACAAATGGATTCAAATGAAACCAGTGGAATATTGCGTGCACGCCATGACAACATACCCAGAAACCAGTCCGGCTTTCCTGATACCGATTCTGTTTCCGAATAGGGCACCACTTCGGCAACCGCGACATTAGGTAAAATCAAAATATCATTCCTTAATGAAATAAGCTGACTTCTTACAAAGGATTGTGCTATTTGTGCCATTCCCCGCTCCCCTAGTGTGTTTTTGCTGATTCCTTATCAAGAAAGAATCTGATTTTTTCCACCAGTTCATCTTCCTTGTAAGGTTTGCCCATATAGTCATTGACACCAATTTGCATGGCACGATCACGGTGCTTGTCACCGGTACGTGATGTGATCATGATAATAGGAACATCCTTGAAACGACTGTCATTACGCATGTGGGTTGCCAGTTCAAAACCATCCATACGCGGCATTTCAATATCAAGCAACATCACATCCGGGATTGTATCCTGCAGGACCGCAAGCGCCTCGACACCATCACGTGCAACAATAGAAACCATGTTATTACGTTTCAGGAAGCGCTCGGTTACTTTACGCACGGTAATTGAGTCATCCACCACCATAACCAATGGTTCCTTGCGTTCCTCTTTCTGTTTTTTAACTGCATCGATTTCTGCATCGGTAATATGATGAGCAATATCCATACGCACCAGCGCATGTATATCAATGATCAGAACAACACGACCATCACCCATAATAGTCGCACCTGACACACCACGTATGCCGCTTAGTTGTGGGCCAACCGGCTTAACCACAATTTCACGACTACCCATCAGGCTGTCAATCTGTAATGCAACACGATGTTCACCAGTACGTACCAGTAATAACGGGAATTTGCGGTTCGGTTCAGCGGATTGCGGACGACTGATACCTAACAAGGTTCCCATGTGCATAAACTGGTATTTGTTGCCGGCAAATTCAAATTCGGGCGGGTTCTCCTTGTAATATTTTTCAACATCAACCGCGTTGATACGTGCAATACCTTCCACGCTCAACAACGGGACTGCCAGCATTTCATCAGCAACATTAATCATTAGTGCCCGATTGATTGATAGTGTAAATGGCAGTGCAACAGTGAATGTTGTTCCTTCACCTTCGTTCGAGGCAATATGCAAACTGCCACCCAGTTGCTTGATTTCGTTGTTCACTACATCCATACCAACACCACGACCGGAAATTTGTGTCACTGTTTCTGCCGTACTGAATCCTGACTCAAGAATAAACTGCAGTAATTCACTCTCGGTAATATCTGCATTTTTATCCATCAGGCCATTTTGAACCGCTTTTTTGCGAATGGCTGCGAGATTAATACCACCACCATCATCACTCAGTCGTAAAACCACATCCGAGCCTTCGCGTGAGAAGGCAATCTTGATCTGGCCTGCTGCCGGTTTCTTTGCCTTTTTACGGGCAGAAGGCGATTCAATACCATGGTCAATGGAATTACGCAGCATATGTTCCAGTGCAGGCATAATGCGATCCAGCAAGGTACGATCCATTTCACCTTCAGCACCGATTACCTTAAGCTCTGCTGTCTTTCCAAGCTCACTGGCAGTCTGTCTGACAATACGGCGCAGGCGTGGTAACTGGCTTGAAAACGGTACCATACGCGTTCTCATCAGTCCTTCCTGCAAGTCGGTATTGACTCGTGATTGTTGCAACAACAAGGTTTCACTTTCACGCGTAATGTTTTCCAGCATACGCTGAATACTCACAATATCAGTCACTGATTCCATAAGACTGCGTGATAACTGTTGCATGTGTGAGAAACGATCAAACTCAAGTGGATCAAATTCTGCCGTGTTTTCGCTGGCTTCTTCCATGCGATACAGCATTTGTGCTTCTGTTTCGATATCAAGATTACGCAATTGATCATGTAAACGAACGACAGTTTGATCCATTTCATTCAGGTTAAACTTCATTGAGTTTACCTGTTGTTCAAGACGGGAACGGTAAATACTGACTTCCCCACCAAAATTAACGAGGTTATCAATCAGCTCGGCACTGACGCGTACCTGTTCCTGTGTACCACGGCTGGTTTGTTTGGGGAAACCGATAACCTTATCCGAGTCTTCGATTTCTTTTTCAGACGGGATTTTCTTTTCACCTGCCCCTTCAAGCAGACGACCCAGTACATCATCCATACCGGATCCGGTTTTACGACGGTCTGGTGCATCGTTTTGTTCCGTCTGTTCTTCAGCTTTCTCTTCTGTTGTAACAGCAAGACAATCTGTAGAACCGGTATCTATTACCTTCTGTGCCTTTTCGATCAATGCTGCCGCTTCTTGTGGTGTCTGTTGTTGCTTGACCAGATTCAGCATGGACAGCAATTCATCATAGGCTTCCTGAACCAGACCCACCATGGCATCTGAAGGTGGCACACGTTCTTCAGAAACCGCTATCAGCATGGATTCCATAATATGTGATAAATCACCAATGGGTTTGATTTGTGCCATACGTGCACCCCCCTTAAGGGTATGCAGTTGACGCTGTATAGCACTGATTACATCATGATCATTCGGGGACTGTGTCCAGTTTTGCAGGGTCTCTTCACATGCGTTCAGGATTTCATCCGCTTCTTCGAGAAAGACTTCAAGTAATTCTTCGTCATCGTCATCCTCTTCTGATTGCCCGGTTACAGACTCGACAACCGGATCAAACTCTTTAGTTACCTGACCGATTGTCGATACCGACTCCCCCGATACTGGCTTATCCTTTTCTTCTGTATTTCCATTATCTGCTTCAATACATGCAGTTGATCCTGTTTCAACAATGGCTTGCGCCTTTTCAACAAGATATGTTGATTCTTCCAGAGGCTGGCGTTGTTTTACCTTATCGAGCATAGACAGTAAATCGTCATAGGCATTCTGCACCAGATTGATCATTGCATCCGTTGGCTGTACCTGTTCTTCTGCTACCGCCAGTAACATGGTTTCCATGCTGTGACTCAGATCGCCCATCGGCTTGATACCTGCCATACGCGCACCACCCTTAAGGGTATGCAATTGACGCTGAATTGAAGATATAACATCCATATCCATTGGAGACTTCATCCATTTTCCTAATGCACTTTCACACGCATCAAGTATTTCTTCTCCCTCTTCCATGAATATTTGGAGTAAATCCTCATCATATTCTTCATCTTGCGTCAGTAAATCATCTGCTGACTCAGCTGTTAAATCTGTCTTTTTAGTAATTTCGCCTTCGTTCACTTTTGCAGACAGCTGTCCCAGTCTATCCAGCAAATCTTCAATTGAAGGCAGTGGCGTATTATCCTTGCCTAACTGATCAATGATTTTTCTGAATGTTTCTATGCTTTCTTCAATAACCGAAACGGCAGATACAACAGGGAGTCTGTTATTTTCCTGCAGCAGTCTTGTATATCGTTCCAACTCACCGCTCAGTTCTGCAGCTGGCAATACTTGTGCCATATTCGCACTGCCGTGCAAGGTATGTAGTGCACGTATTAAATTGTCTGTTGCAGCACAGTCATCGTGGTTTGCCTTGCAATCAACAAGATATTTTTCAACTTCATCAATATGACCTGAGGCTTCCTTACTGAAGATTTCATATAACACCGGATCCATCGCTTCCTGATCTGCATAATCAGTTTCAGGTGACTCACCCTCCGATGGCTTTTCTGCTCTTGCAAGCACGGCTTCTGCGGTATCAATCACACTTTGACTGACTGCTTTATTTGTTGCTGCAGAGGCAACGGACACAATGGCAGGGGGTGGGGTGGCACCTGTCAGTTCCCATGCCTTATCAATAATTGGCTGTGCTTCTGCAGGGAAAGCACCACTGGTTTTAAAACTTTCAACCAGTTCCGGTAAAAGGCGTGTTGCATTATCCAGCATATCAAACATTTCAACACCGGAAAAAATCGTATTATCAATTACACGATTCAACATGTTCTCGATTGACCATGCAAATTCACCTATCTCTGTTGCGCCTACGAGACGGCCACTGCCTTTCAGTGTGTGATAGGCACGCCTTAATGTTGACATGGCTTCCTTGTCTTCCGGATTCTGTCTCCAGGCAACAAGCATTTCCTTGATAGTGTCTATTTGCTCACCGGCTTCCTCAAGAAATATTTCAATAATCTCTTCACCCAGTTCTTCCTCATCTTCATCAACCGGATTCTCTATCACAGGTGCCTGTAGTTCCTGCACCTCTTCTGCATCAGAATCAGTGATGCTTTCAAAATCCTCTTTTCTACGCAGTGGAATATTTTCAGTATTGCCTTCCAGCACCTGATACATTAAACCAAGTTGTTTCTGAAACTGTTCTACTATTTCATCAGAAGTGCTGTACTCTCCGCTTTGTGCCTGACTGATAACAAGTTCTGCACTGGAAATAGCAGTTTCAACAATTTCTCTGCTTATATCAGGTTCTGTCGACAGGAATGACTTGCTGTCTTCAAGCGCATCAATAACAGCACCCAGTCCTTCCATTTCACGCGCTCCTGAATGCCATTGCATGAACAGGGAGCGCACATAGTCAAAGGCACTGCTTAATGACTGCGGTTTTCCTTCCGGGAGTGAAACTGAGAAACCAAGGTAAGCCAGACTCTCCTCGGCTTGCGCCAGAATATTTTCCTGATTCCTGCGTTTCTCCTGGAAGGCCTCAAGATAGTACTCCAGACTTGCAACAGCATTCGCCAGATAATTCAGCTCGTCATCTGTCGGTACGTTTTTTTCACCAATCAATTTCTCGGAAATATATCTGGCACAGGCATCCATAATATTTGATGCCCGATCAAGTGATAACATTTTAATGCTGCCATTTATTTCATTCAGTAGTGGGGGAATATCATCCAGTTTAATATGATCCCAGGGGGCATCGATAAAGGAAACGACCGCTTCCTTGACCTTGGCAATATCTGTTTTGGCCTCACGAATGACGGTTTCTATCAGGTTCTTGTATTCAGCATCCGGAATCAGGTCTCTGGCATCATGTGTGTCATTAGCCGATGCTCCCTGTGAATGTGATGCAAGGCTATCCAGTGCTGATTCTACATAAAGCAATGCACTGGCCACTTCCATCATGTTTTCTTCATTTGCATCCTGCTTGCCATCAATAATTTCCTGCACAATGGAAATCTGTTCCTGCACTACGTTGCGCGCAATACCCAAACCAATGACACCCAATGTATCTGCATTGGAAGAAAGAATATCAACGATGGTAGAAAGTTCGCTAATCACCCTGCCATCGGAACGTACGAACACATCGATTATTTCCTTTATTCGATTCAGGTCTTCGCGGATGATTTCGGTAACTGAACCCATCAATTCCGCATTTCTGCCAGTCATGCTCTTCTGGGCTTCATCAATCTCATCCTGACTCGGGAGCAGATCATTCAGATTAAATGCGTTTTTCAGTTCAGTAACACGTTCGCCTGTTGATGTTGTGGTTGCTACATAATAAAGCAGGTTCTTTACCAGATTTTCCGGTGGTTCATTAGATAGTTCTTCTTCACCACCATCAATAAGATGTTTGAGCTGGCGATCAACCTGACCCATCAATAGTTTTACTGCCACACTGGCATTAAGACCATTCTGTTGCAATGCTTCAACAATGCCACTGGATATCCAGAAAAGCTGTTTCGAAACCTGGCTCCTGACTGCGGCACGTATTTGCGTGATGACATTGGCCATCTGCTCAAGACTGGACTCAATGTTTTTCTCGCGATACCAGCCCAGCAAACCCAATTGGTAGGCATGACGTATTTTACGTACCAGCTTGCTTATATCTTCATCAGATGTTTCAATTTCAGGTGATTCAATAGAAAGATCCGGTACCAGCAACATACCTTCTGATAACAGCTTTTCACCGGATGCGGCACGTAAATCATTTAATAAAGGTAAAAGAACAACGGGTACATCCTTATGACCCGATTGTAATCGTTCAAGGTAATCAGGAAGCTGAACCGTACTACGCATGAGCACTTCCATTGCATCATTACGTTTATCGATCTTGTTTTTCATCAGACCATAGGCAATCTTTTCCATTTCCTCGGCCACCAGTGCAGCACCATATAACTCGACAACCTGTAGTGTGCCGCAGACCTGATGAATATGATTAATGCAAAACCTCAGCTTTGTTTCATCATCCTGATCTTCGAGATATTCTTCCAGCGCCTGCCTCGCCTGTTTCAGCGATTGATCAATTTCTCCCTTGACCCAACTCAGCGTGCTGTAGTCAAAACCCTTATCCATAGCCATTATACTTCTGCTCCTTCCGGTGATTCTGACTTACGGCGATAGATCAAGGCATCCTTGTGATCTGTTCTTTCCAATTCAGGGTGTTCCCAGCCAATCACTTCTCCAATACCCAATACAAGGATTCCACCTGGCTTCAGATGCACTGATAATTTGTTTAATAATTCTTTTCTTCGCTGTTGCTCAAAATAAATAAGCAGATTCTGGCATATGATAATATCCATTCCCTGCAATGGTGCCTTATCTATATTGATAATATTGAGACGACTGAAACAAATTCGCTGACTCAGAAACTGTCTGACCTGGTAAAAATGGTTATCAAGTTGATCAAAATATTTTTCTTTCAGTTCCTGATTCACCTTCTGCAATCTTTTGTTTTCATAAACTCCCTTGCGTGCCACAGCAAGGGCACCACTGCTGATATCTAAAGCAGTAATACCAAAAAATGTATTTTCATTTATTGCAGAAATGGCATTATCAATCACCATTGCCAATGTGTAGGCTTCTTCTCCGGTTGCACAACCCATGCTTAATGCCTGCAATGAAACAGGCTTGTCACCTATATTTACCTGAACATGTTCACGGCAATATTCACCAATCGCATCATATGAAACAGTATGACGATTAAAGCAGGTTTCCTGTACGGTCAGATGATCAACTAATGATTCCCATTCAACCATGCCACGCGGGCCTGATGTAACAAAGTCATAATATTTTTTATAATCAGAGAAACCGGCATTTTGCATGCCGAATTTTAAATTTGTTTCGATAAAGGATTTTCTTTCTACCGGGAAATGCATACCAGTACGCACATTAATCAGGGACGCCCACTCAACAAACTGTTCATCACTCAATTCAGGTAATGAACTTATGTCATTCCAGCGGGATTTGTCCCCAATATTTTGGCTTGCTGTATTCATCGAACAGGTTATCCTGAACTGTTCTATCAGTGCGGTAACTTGAAGCCCGCAACCGATGTTCTCAGCTCATTCGCCAGTTCTGCCAGATTACCAATCGATGCGGCTGTTTCATTGGTACCCGCTGATGTCTGGTTGGTAATTTCCTGAATCAGATTCATCGTCTCGGAAACACTGGTTGCAGCCTGTGATTGCTGGTGAGATGAATTCGAAATATCCTGAATCAGTTCTGCCAGATGAGTAGAACCTTCTTCAATCCTGCTTAACGCGCTACCCGCATTCTGTGAGAGCTGGGCATTCCTGACCACATTACTGGTACTCTGTTCCATTGAGATAACCGCTTCGTTAGTATCTGTCTGAATGGTTTTAACCAGTGCCTCGATCTGTTTGGTCGCATTACCGGAACGTTCCGCCAGTCGCTGGACTTCGTCCGCAACCACCGCGAAACCACGACCAGCATCACCTGCCATTGCCGCCTGAATCGCTGCATTCAACGCCAGAATGTTCGTCTGATCAGCAATATCATTAATCAGCTCAACGATTTCACCAATTTCCTGTGAACTCTCACCCAGTCGTTTAATACGTTTTGATGTTTCCTGAATATTTTCACGCAGGTTATCCATGCCTTCAATGGTGTCACGTACAGCACCGGCACCTTCTGACGCGATACGTACTGATTCCTGCGCTTCCTCGGCCAGCTTGCCGGCATTTTTGGATACGTCTTCAATCGATACAGCCATTTCATTGATCGATGTACTGGCGCTGGCAATCTGTCCTGCCTGCTGATCAGAAGCCTGGGCAAGTCGTACTGCTGTTTCTCTTGATTGTTCAGCCGCACCTGTTACCTGTTCAGTTGTCTGGTTAATTGAGTTAACCAGATTACGCAGCGCATCAATCGTGTAGTTGATCGAATCAGCAATCGTCCCGGTAAAATCATCTGTTACCGTAATATTCACTGTCAGGTCACCATCAGCCAGATCACCCATTTCATCGAGCAGTCTGAAAATCGCTTCCTCATTCTTGTTGCTTGCTTTTTTTGCTTCTTCCTCACGCTTAAGTGCGCTCTTGATAACAAGATAACCAAGAATACCCAACACAACAACCGCAATAATGGCAAATGCAACACCCAGTGCGGGGCTAATAATACGACGCGATGCATCATTCAGATAATCATTCTTAAGGACATTTGCGTCCTCAACAATATGCTGACCGGTATTAACCATAACACTGACCGCATCCTGTGCTCTGGTGACTTCAGAAAACAGAGCCAGTGTTCCGGTTGAAATATCTTTAACAGAAGCAAATAAAATAGATATTTCATTCAATTGATTACGAATATCAGCATCATTTATTCGCTGTATTCCCATATCGCTGTCACCGTTCAACATTCCTTTCATTACACGCAAGTATTGAACAATATCACGACCAAAACTGTCTGCGGCAACCGCAGAATCAGCACCGCCACGCAAAATTACCGGCAATGCCAATTCCATGCGCAATAACAACAATAGCTGGTTTGATGCAGTATGAACCAGAGATTGTGAGAAACTTTTTTTAACCAGGGTATCAACTACATTATTATTCAATGCAACAAGCCTTGGCATAATGGTATTAATATTATTAATTGACTGATGTGCCTTGAGAATGGAATCTGAGCTCTGACTCACTGTTTCAACCTGGGTGCGGAACAGGCTCCAGTTTTCCCAGAAATAATCGGCTTCCTGCAATACACTATTTGAGCCATAATCAGGTAATCCGGTTTTCTTGTTCCCTCTAACCAGCTTATCTACAGTTTCCTGATATTTATTAAGCACAGTTTCCATTTCAGCAAATGATTTCTCATTACCTAATGATGCATCCATCGCTTGCTGAATCACAGACTGTGACAAAACACGCTGCTCATCAATATAACCAAGCCTTTCCTTATCATAACTTTCCTGAAAAGAGGCATATATCAGGATAATAAACATGGCTATCAATGAAAATACCATTAAACCCGAGAAGAAAATAAAATCCGGATTATCTCCTCCGATCTTGTTCAGGTTTTCCCTGCTTATCACACCTCTGTATTTACTTACTAACTCACCTGGTTTCATGACTAATCTCCTGAAATAAAGACTTCTGTTATTGCTTTTGTTTTAACAGAATCAGTAATCTCCCCTAAACTGCAACCTGCATAAAATCAGGACTTTCAGTAAGATGACTCACGCTGAAAATTCCCAATAACCCGTTTTCATCTCTAAATGAACCGCTCAAATACTGTTTTATTGACTCATCAATATCCGGCAGTTCTTTTGTTTCCTGTTCTTCCATGAAATAACGCAGGCCAAACACTTCATCTACGACCAGACCTGCTGATACAATTTCATTGTTTATTACCAGTACACGGCAATGCTTGTTTATTGCAACCTTTCCTCTGCCCAGACACCCCTGCAAATCCATTATTGGCAAAAGATTACCTCGAATATTGGCAATACCTTTTACCCATTCCTTTGCTTTGGGTACACGTGATATTTCCGGATAGGTCAGGATTTCCTTTACTTCACCCAGTGGTGCTGCAAGACTGGTTTCACCAATACGGAATGCAAGCGCGAGTAATGGACGTTTTATTTCTGCCTGCAATGGCAAACCGATCGCACTTGCAAGACAACGTTTCTCTATGTCTTTTAAAATCGTCAGTGGATTACCGGTCTGTGCAGTCATGGATTTCCTGTCCTGTCTCTGGTTGTCTAGCTGCCAATTGCCGACTTAATTTTTTCTATCAAATCTGATTCAACAACAGGCTTGGTCAAATATTCTTTTGCGCCCTGACGTTTGCCCCAGACCTTGTCTGTTTCCTGCGATTTTGTTGAGATAATAAAAACCGGGATTGACGCTGTTTCCGGGTCCTTGGTCAGCTGCCGTGTTGCCTGAAAGCCATTGAGATCAGGCATGACGACATCCATCAGGATAAGATCCGGTTTTATTTCCTTTGCCTTTGCAATCCCTTGTGCACCATTTTCAGCAGAGGAGACATCATATCCATTACTCTCCAGCATTTTGGTAAGAACATGTATTTCCGTCGGGGAATCGTCCACTACCAGTATATGTGCCATTATTAGTTCTCCTGTTTACTTCTATTAACTGTTTTCAACTACATGTTTCTGAATTGCACTTAGCAATTCATCTTTGGTAAAAGGTTTTGTCAG
>JAOUJV010000161.1 GCA_029882995.1 Gammaproteobacteria bacterium
ATGTGCAGGCATTTGGTCTGAACCGTGTTATCCATAACCGTGAACACTGGTATAAGAAGGGTGAGGAAACACCACTGGTTGAAACCATGAACCAGTATGTTTCAACCTACGGTATTTATACGATGACTGTTCTGGTAGACCTTGAAGGCAAGGTCATTGCAGTCAATTCCAAAGGACCTGATGGCAAGCCTGTTGATACCAGCATGATTTATGGTAAGGATTTCAGTGGTGAAAAATGGTTCAAGGAATTATCTGCCGGCAGATATACAACCAGAATGCCATTTACTGCACCGGGCAATGATATTTCAAGCGGTACCTATATTGAAGATCTGGTTGTAGATAAAGATATTCAGGCCATTTATCCAGGTAATGATGGATTGACCATCGCCTTTACCGCACCTGTTTATCAGGATGGCAAGGTGATCGCCTACTGGAACAACCATGCCACCTTTTCTGTAGTGGAAGAAATCGTTCAGCAGTCATACAGGGAATTAAAAGCATCTGGTTTTCCTGGCGCAGAACTGACCATGTTGGACAGCGAGGGTCGTATTATTATTGATTATGATCCGGCTACAACAGGAACGGAAGATGTCATTCACGATCTGGACAAGGTAATCCTGAAACTTAATCTGGCACAAAAAGGCGTAGAAGCCGCGGTCAGAGCGGTGAAGGGTGAAACCGGCCATTTGTTTGCAACCCATGCTCGTAAAAAGATTGTTCAGGCTTCCGGTTTTGCACATCTAAAGGGTGCACTGGGCTTCCCTGGCATGAACTGGAGTGTGATGGTACGTGTGCCTGAAGAAGAGGCTGCACCATGGCTGGCTGTAATTGAAGCTGAAATATTGTTGATTGGGGTTGTGTGTTTGGCGATCGCAGGAGTCTTGGGTGTCTATATTGGTCGCAAGGTGGTTGGTGGCATTAAGAATGTGGTTGATGGCGCAGTACGTGGTGCAGAAGGTGATCTGACAACGCGTCTTGACGTGAAATCCAAAGACGAATTTGGTCAATTGGCAACCGCATTTAACAGCATGATGGAACGCATGAGCGGTGTTGTTACTGAAGTACGAGGTGGTTCCGATCAAATCCTGAGTGCTGCCAATGAAATATCAAATGGCAACATAGATTTGAGTCAGCGTACGGAAGAGCAGGCCTCGTCTCTGGAAGAGACAGCTTCCAGCATGGAAGAAATGACATCAACGGTGAAACAGAATGCAGACAATGCAGCACAGGCGAACCAGTTAGCAACCAATACACGCACACAGGCAGAAGAAGGTGGCGCTGTGGTTGGAGAAGCAGTGGCAGCAATGGCTGAAATCAATGCATCGAGCACCAAGATTGCAGACATTATCAGTGTTGTCGAAGAGATTGCATTCCAGACCAATCTATTGGCACTGAACGCGGCGGTTGAAGCGGCGCGTGCCGGTGAACAAGGTCGCGGTTTTGCGGTAGTGGCAACGGAAGTTCGCACACTGGCGCAACGCAGCTCGGAATCAGCCAAGGAAATCAAGGAACTGATCGAAGACAGCGTGAGCAAGGTCAAGAACGGTAGTGAGCTGGTAGATAAGTCAGGCAAGACGCTGGAAGAGATTGTAAACAGTGTGAAGAAAGTGACTGATATCGTATCTGAAATTGCGGCATCCAGTGCTGAACAGTCCAGTGGTATTGAACAGGTCAACAAGGCGGTCATGCAAATGGACGAAATGACACAGCAGAATGCGGCGCTGGTTGAAGAAGCGGCTTCGGCAAGTAAATCAATGGAAGATCAGGCCAAGAACCTGAATCAACTGATTGCCTTCTTTAAGGTGGGTGGTTCAACAGGACAAAGCAGTACAAGTTCATCACGTAGCTCAGTTAGCTCATCAAGCAAACCGGCGACTAGTGAACGCAGAAGTGCTGATCGCCCGTTCCAGGAAAAAGTGGCACAGGCTACGAGGACTTCCGAGAAGGAAATAAAGTCATCATCAGTCCCTGCAAAGAAGACAGGTACCTATGATGATGAATGGAGTGAGTTCTAAAAACAATAGTGATTAATGTTTGAATAAATATCCCCCGTCATGGGGGATATTTATTTCAATAAAAAAAGCAAAATAATATTTGGGATAGTGAATTTCAGGAAGTTATGAAAGGAAAGGAGGGTATTATGAATATTACCATCAGGATGAAATTACTTTCATTTGGAGCAATGAGTTTATTGCTTGTATTAGCAGTAGGAATTGCCGGTTACAATGGTCTTTCCAGAGTAGATAATGCGATGGACAGTATAGTGGTAGGGTCATCTGGACTAAAGAACCATCTGGTGGCCGATATGATGCATGATGCATTGCGATCAGATGTGCTTGCCGCATTACTGGCATCAGCAGAAAATGATTTAGACCAGAAAAAATCAATTAACACTGATTTACAGGAGCATGCCACATTATTCAGGGACAAGCTAAAGGAAAATGAAGAGCTCCCACTGAATGATACAATCAAGCAACGACTTGCCAGTACCAAACCGGCGCTATCCGCTTTTATTAAAGCATCAGAAAATATTGTTGAGC
>JAOUJV010000080.1 GCA_029882995.1 Gammaproteobacteria bacterium
GTCTGGCAATAAATTGAGACAGGTTTTGAATATTTTCCTGCCAGGAATTTAAAACAGAGCTATAGGCAAACCGACGGGAACCATATCCACAACGCTTGATGCCGCGCTGCAGAAAAAAAGTTGAATTGCCATATATCCAGATACCGGGAATAAAAATGACTGTTTTCATGTTGTCAGTTTAACACGCATAAAAAAAGGCCGGTATTAACCGGCCTTTCCTGTTTGCTATTTTGTTATCAGGCGCTGAACTGTTTGGAAAGTCCTGTTAACAGTTTTACCTTGTCTTCCATTGCACTACTTGCCGATGCCGCTTCCTCAACCAGTGCTGCGTTCTGTTGAGTTACTTCATCCATTTGCGTAATAGCCTTGTTCACCTGATCAATACCACTGGCCTGTTCATGGCTTGAGGCCGCTATTTCAGAAACAATATCAGTTACCTTCTTGACGCTTGTTAAAATACCTTCCAGCGTTTTACCTGATTCAGAAACCAGTTGTGCACCACTTTCCACCTTGGCAACACTTTCAGTAATCAAATCCTTGATCTCCTTGGCTGATTCCGCACTACGACCTGCCAGTGCACGAACTTCACCTGCCACAACCGCAAAACCACGACCCTGTTCACCGGCACGTGCCGCCTCAACCGCCGCGTTCAACGCTAACAGGTTTGTCTGGAATGCGATCTCGTCAATCACACCAATAATATCTGCAATCTTTTTACTGCTGTCATTGATTTCAGCCATGGAAGCAACTGCTTTGGCAACCACTTCACTGCCGCTTTCTGCCTCTTCCTTGGCACCGTTTGCAATCGTGCTCGCCTGTTGTGTATTGTCCGAATTCTGTTTCACTGTCGCTGTCATTTCTTCCATGCTGGAAGCAGTTTCTTCCAGACTGGATGCCTGTTCTTCAGTACGTTGAGATAGATCCAGATTACCACGTGCAATTTCTGCTGCCGACTTGTTCAGTACATCAGAAGATTCCTTGATACGACCAACAACGGTACGAATTTTGGCTTTCAGGAATACATTGCCAAATTCTATCTGTCCAACCTCATCTGTTTTACCGGTATAAACATATTGCGCCAGAATGTCATCATGAATGGCTCTGGATTCCTCAGCCAGTTTGAGAATAGGAGCAAGCAGATAACGCATAGCGGCAAAACCCAAACCACAACTGACTGCCAGTCCAACCAGCGCTGAAACCAGACTGGCTTGACCTGTTAACCACATACCTGCCATTACAGGTAAAACAGCAACTAGAAACCCGGTGAAGAACTTGCCTGTGATACCCATTGGGTATTTTGGCAAACTGACATTATCCAGCTTGGATGTCTTTTTATCATGTTCCGATTTGCCGGCCATGACCTTGGCATACAACTTGTCTGCACGCTTTACCCATTCACGTTTTGGTTTTGTCCGAACTGACTGGAAGCCGATCATTTCTTCGCCTTCATACTGCGGGCATACATAAGCATCTACCCAGTAGTAGTCACCGTTCTTACAACGATTCTTTACCAGACCGACCCAGGGCTTGCCGTCTTTTAATTGTGACCAAAGCATATTAAATGCTTCCGGTGGCATATCCGGATGACGAACGACATTATGGTTTTTATTAATAACCTCATCATCATCAAAGCCACTGATCTGCATGAAGTCGGCATTGGCTGATGTCACAATACCCTTCAGGTTGGTAGTCGAAATGATTTCTGTCGTATCTGAATAGTTATATTCACTCGATGTAACCGGTTGATTAATTCTCATAATGATTCCTCATCCATTTCCTGTGCTTCCCTCTCCGGGGAAATTAAAAACCCTTAAAAAAAACAGGTATATAGCCTGCTTTCCATACCACCTTCGTCGGGTAATATTTAGACAAACTTTAATAATAATTAGTATTACCGGATAAACCGTATGTTATTAGATAACAAAACAAAAAAGGCCGGAGATAATTCCGGCCTTTTTGCGTTGTTATGGTGCAGTCGTGTTAGTGATAACTAACCTGTCCCGGTTTGTTTTTCTTCTGCTTTAGGCTTGGCACGTAAGCGAATACCCAATTCGCGCAATTGCTTTTCATCAACCTCAGACGGAGCTTCAGTCAACAGGCAACGTGCTGTCTGGGTTTTGGGGAAAGTAATGACTTCACGGATAGAGGCAGAACCGGTCATTAACATGGCCAGTCGATCCAGTCCGAAAGCAATACCGCCATGCGGTGGACAACCGTATTTCAGTGCATTGAGCAGGAAACCGAATTTTTCCTCGGCTTCAGTTTCATCAATGCCAAGCAAATTAAGCACCTTGCGTTGAACCGCTTCACGATAAATACGCATGGAACCACCGCCGATTTCACTGCCGTTTAACACCATGTCATAGGCGCGGGAGTTACAGTTACCCGGATCGGAATCCAGTTTTTCAATATCTTCTTCTTTTGGAGATGTGAATGGATGATGCAATGCTACCCAGCGTTTTGCTTCTTCGTCATATTCAAACATCGGGAAGTCCACGACCCAGACCGGTTTCCAGCCATGTTCAATAATCTCTTTTTCATGGCCAATGCGAACACGCAACGCACCCAGTGCCTCATTAACCACCTTTTTGGTATCGGCACCAAAGAACACCAGATCACCATCCTGTGCACCGGTACGTTCCATAATAGTCGCAATGGCTTCATCCGGCATGAATTTCAAAATCGGAGACTGCATCCCGTCACGACCTTTGGCAACTTCGGTAATCTTGATATAGGCCAGCCCTTTCGCACCATAGATACCAACAAACTTGGTGTAGTCATCAATCTCCTTACGCGACAGTTCACTGCCTTTCGGAATACGTAAGGCCGCAACACGGCTATTAGGATCATTTGCTGGCGCAGAAAATACCTTGAACTCAACATCTTTCAATACGTCACCGACATCAACCAGCTCAAGCGGAATACGCAAGTCCGGGTTGTCAGCTCCATAACGACTCATGGCTTCGGCATAGGTTATACGCGGGAAGGGATTAGGCAACGCCACTTCCAGTACATGGGCAAACACATCACGGATCATGTCTTCCATGAGTGTCATGATTTGCTCTTCATTTAAAAATGAAGTCTCGATATCAAGCTGGGTAAATTCCGGCTGGCGATCAGCACGTAAATCTTCATCACGGAAACAACGCACGATTTGATAATAACGATCCATACCGGACATCATTAAAAGTTGCTTAAACAATTGTGGTGATTGCGGCAATGCAAAGAATTCACCCTGATGCACACGACTTGGCACCAGATAGTCACGCGCACCTTCCGGTGTTGCCTTGGTCAGTACCGGTGTTTCCATATCATAGAAACCATTGTTATCCAGAAAATTACGCAGACCACGCACTATCTGTGAACGCAGGCGCAGGCGCTCCAGCATGGGTGGGCGACGCATATCGATATAACGATAACGCAGACGGACTTCTTCGCTGATTTCATCATCCGCATCATCCAGCTGGAACGGCGGTGTTTCTGATTTATTCAGGACTTCGAGCTGTTTGCCCAATATTTCGATTTGGCCGGTTTTCATGTCCGGGTTCTCGGTGCCTTCAGGACGACGACGCACCTTGCCCTTGATACGAATCACGAACTCACTGCGCACCTGCTCGGCAATCAGAAAACTTTCCTGTACATCCGGATCGAACACAACCTGGGCAATCCCTTCCCGATCACGCAGATCGATGAAAATGACGCCACCGTGATCACGACGACGGTGTACCCAACCGCTGAGTTCAACTTCTTGATCTATATGGCTTTCTGTCAGATCGCCGCAATAATGACTTCGCATACAATGATTTCCGTTCTGGTCTGGCGGCCAATTTGTTGAATGGCAGCCTATATAAAAGGTTACTAGAGGGGCGGAATCTTAAGGGTTAGGGGCTTTTGGCGCAACTCCGGGAACCTGCCAGCCTTGGAAAATCGAACTGAATCCCGCTCTTTTCTACCCGGAACCCTCGAGTAAGGACATTAACTTATGCTGAAAGCAGGGTCTGGATAGTTTCCTTAATTTCCTGTTGTGCATCTTTAAGGAACTGGATTCCGTCCTGGGGATCAATCTTGCCAAGATTAAGCCTGTTAAATGCGCTTACTTCATGTAGTTGTGGTGTATCCAGTTTTTCGCCGCCTATAAACTTACAGTGCAGTTTGGCAGCTTGCACGATATCGCAATAATCCGGCTCACCACTTCCCTGTCTGAACCAGTCATTATGTTCTCTGGCCACAGCAACCAGTTCATCACTGAATCCCCACTGGGTCAACAACGTAGCGCCGACATTATGTTCCAGGTCATGGATCACTTTTTTCAGTTCGGCCTCATCACTTGATAATGATTCATGTTTATCCGCTATTATCAGGATAGGTATTACACCAATATTGTGAACAATACCCGCCAGTAATGCCTGCTCCGGTTCAAGAATACCTGTTGCCTTACATAGCATATGACTGACTACACCTGTACGAATACATTCCTTGTAAACACGCTCCATCAGTTCTCTTGTCAGTGGTGTTTTTGGTGTATACAAACCGTGAACAATGACACTATACACAATGGAACGTGTCACCTTTAAACCTATACGTGTAATGGCATGGTGCAGTGATCCTGTTCTGGGTTGACCGGTGTACATGGCACTGTTGGCCACCTGGATAATGCGCGTGGAAATCACCGGATCGGCAGCTATTACATTCGCAACTGATTTAAGATTGATATTAGGATTCTGAAGGATCTTGTTAATCTGCACGGCGACATCTGGCAGACTGGGGAGGTCTATTTGCTCACTCTTGAACTGCTGATTTATTTCATGTGATATCTCACTGTTGAAACTATCATTAGTTGGTACGATGTCGGGTTTGGAATTATCTTGAAAATAAACATTATTATCTTCAAAGATTATACCCTCATTATCAACTGTATCCTTGGCGATATAATATTTTCTGGCAACAACAGAGTCGACAATCAAAACATCTATCTTGCTCTTTGCAACCGCCTTAAGTCCCGGCGTTGTAATACGAAAAATACCCTTATGTGCGCGTTCGCTATCAGCATCAAAAGTCTGCAGGACTTTTCCATCACCAGCGATCAGCTCAACTTTACCTGCAAGCAAATATAAATCAGAACCTTTATAATCCTCGGCCTTTAGTTCATTCGCTGTTGAGAAACTGCGAACCTCCGCATGCGATCCAATATCCAGCAAGGAAACATCGCCCAGGTGACTAAAACACTTGAACTTAAGTAAAATATCTACTGATACTATGTCATCACTGTCTTGCAGGATTAATCTCCTCCTTTCCTGGCTCTGGTGGCATCAATCAGAGCCTCGGCACCGACTTTGTCCCATTTAGGCACTACCACACCGAGCGAAATAATCATTTTCAGACCCTCATCCACACTCATATCCAGTTCCATCACGTCCTTCCTCGGTATCATCAGGATAAATCCGGATGTGGGGTTTGGTGTGGTTGGTACAAAAACCGTGATGACCTCGTCATCCATTTTTGATTGTACCTCACCTACCGTGGTATTGGTCTGGAATGCAATCGTATAAATCCCCAATCGCGGATACTGGATAAGCAGAACCTGACGAAAGGAATCTCCCGTTGTTGAAAACAACGTCTCTATAACCTGCTTTACACCGGTATAGATACTGCGTACCAACGGGATACGATTCAGCAATGATTCCCAAATAGCCACCAGCTGGCGGCCAAATAAATTGGCGGCAATCATACCGGTCACCAATACGACAACGATTGAAAGTACGACACCCAGACCAGGGATAGAAAAACCAAATAATGTTTCCGGCTGATATTTAGCGGGCAAAAGCAATAAAGTGCGATCCATCAGGTTTATCAAAAACTTGATGACAAAAAAGGTCACACCCAGAGGTACCCAAATCAGAATGCCTGCAATCAAATAGCGTTTTAGTGTGCCCATTTAAGGATCCATTTTTAGTTATTATTTGTTAAGTGTAGCTATTTGCAGCCGCAACCACCGCCACCACAGGAATGTGAGGAACCGGAAGATTTGTCAGAGGTGGTTTCCTTACTGGCTGCGCTTTTTTTTGAGCCTTTAAAATCGGTCTCATACCAACCACCGCCTTTTAAACGGAAACTGGGAGCAGAAACCATTTTCTTCAACGTGGCCTTGCCACATTCGGGACAATCGGTCAGGACCGGATCACTGATTTTCTGAATGGCCTCGAACTCGTGACCACATTCAGTGCATTGATAATCAAAAATCGGCATGGTGTTAACCTTTACTCTGTATTAATAACGTCTTCCGACAACATGGGGCTGGTCGAATTGAATTCAAGTGTACCCCATTGCTAACTTGTTGATAATATTTAAGGAACGCGGGGCTATTATACGCCTATTTCAGCCATATTGCGGACAAAAATCTTATGAATGACAAGGAGATAGCCCGGTCTGGAACAAGCACGGGATCACAAAGACGGGTAAACTGGAGATTATGATGTATCGAAACCACACCTCTCTCCCTCAAAAAAAACGTGATGACTGGAAAACCATTCACTCCCTGACTCCGTTCCTCTGGGAATACCGTGGACGCGTCATTGCTGCCCTGTCATTCCTGATATTTGCCAAAATTGCCAATGTCGGGGTACCGCTGGCATTGAAAGAAATCGTCGATGCACTCGACACAACAACCGGCCAACAACTGGTTCTGCCGCTGATGCTATTGCTGGGTTATGGTGCATTGCGGCTATCAAGTTCACTGTTTAATGAACTGCGTGATTCCATTTTTGCCAAGGTGCGTCATGGTGCCATGCGCAAGGTATCTGTACGGGTACTGGAACATTTGCATAACCTGTCATTACGTTTTCATCTGGAACGCAAAACCGGTGCCATTACACGTGACATGGATCGCGGTACACGCAGTGTCAGCTCCATGCTCAACTACATGGTATTCAGTATGCTGCCCATTATCGTGGAAGTCTTTTTAATCGCGGCGATTTTACTTGGCAAATACAGTATCTGGTTCACGGTGATCACATTTACCACCGTTACCATTTATATCTTCTTTACTTTTCGTATTACCGCATGGCGTATGAAATACCGTGCCATCATGAATACCAATGATTCTGAAGCCAACACACAGGCCGTCGACAGTCTCATCAATTATGAAACTGTAAAATATTTTGGTAACGAAAAATACGAACTGGATCGCTACGATGCCAAACTGGAACACTGGGAAGAGGCTGCAATAAAAAGCCAGACTTCATTATCTGTTTTAAATGTTGGTCAGGGAACCATTATTGCTATCGGTGTAACGCTCATCATGATTCTCGCCAGTCAGGGCGTGGTTGCCGGCACATTAACCATGGGTGATCTCGTACTGGTCAACGCCTTCCTGTTACAGCTTTTTATTCCGCTTAATTTTCTCGGTGTTGTCTATTCACAGCTGCAACACGCATTATCTGACATGGAACTGATGTTCGATCTGCTGGATGAAAAACCGGAAATTACTGACACACCGGATGCCAAACCGCTGGACATCAGTGAGGGTAGCGTTCGCTTTGAACATGTCAGTTTTGGTTATGATACGGATCGTCAAATCCTGTTTGATATTGATTTTGAAATACCGCCTGGAAAAAAACTGGCTGTTGTTGGCCCCAGTGGTGCCGGCAAATCCACTTTGGCACGTTTGTTGTTTCGTTTTTATGACATCAAGCAAGGCCGCATTCTTATTAACGAACAGGATATTCACTCTGTCACCCAGAAAAGCCTGCGTGAATCTATCGGTATAGTGCCGCAGGACACAGTCCTGTTTAACGACAGCATTCTGCACAATATTGCCTACGCCAACATAAAGGCATCACAGGAAGATATTATTAATGCCGCCAAAGTGGCTAATATCCATGACTTCATTGCATCACTTCCCAAGGGCTATGACACCGTTGTCGGTGAACGCGGACTGAAACTGTCCGGTGGTGAAAAACAACGTGTCGCGATTGCGCGCGCTGTTCTGCGTAATCCCAAAATACTGGTCTTTGATGAAGCAACGTCCAGTCTTGATTCCAAATCAGAAAAAGCTATCTTACAGGCATTACGCAATGTTGCTGTCGATCACACAACACTGGTCATTGCTCACCGGCTTTCAACTGTCACCGATGCAGATCAAATTCTGGTAATGGAAAAGGGGCACATCAAGGAACGTGGTACGCATCAGGAATTGCTGAGACAGAATGGCATCTATGCCCACATGTGGAAACTGCAACAGGAATCACAAAAGCAGGAAGAACTGCAAGCAGTTCAGATATAGGTTTTATTGGTATAGCAGTAGGGATTGCAATGTCGTACAGGTCGATGCATCCAGATGGATAAAGCGCAGACCAATACCATCATCTGCCACATGACTGACCACAGCACGTACTGTTTTCATTTTGCTGATCGTTCTTGCCGTTTGCGGGAAGAAAATAGTGACTTCTGTGAACAGGGGTATATTGAATTTACGTGATAGCAGAAACATGCCACCAAAACCAAGATCACGCGTTACACCACGTAATAAGACTTCAACGCCATCACACCCTTTAAACCGGAGACCGGCGTCAATAGACTTACGGCTTCTTGCCGTCCAACGCCTTTTTTTCCTTTTCAGATTCATAATATGACCCGCAACAGTTGAGCGTTACCGCAAAGTATACGGTAAAACTCCCCCTCCGTCTCTTTTACTCCCCCAAAAAATAATTTTGGGTAATCTGAATCCCTAAACGTCCAGGCACTCTTTTATTTGTTCACCCAGTGCGTATGAAATCAGACCCAGACGGTTCCAGGTATTGATGCTGATGGTATATCTGGATCCATCTAGATACTCAATCAATACAGTCGCCGGCTTTGCATTAGCCAGTAAAATCATTCTGACCTTTAACAATCTCCCCAAACGACTGACATACCAGTTAGAAACTTCCGGCTCAGTAGATATTCTTTCTTTTACTGACATAGTTATGCTTCTTATTAGATCGTTCAAAATGAATACGTCACCTTTATATGCAAGCAAATAACGCGCCAATTATTACGAACATAATAAAATCAATAGCTTATATTACATGTGAATTATAAGTCATTTAAAACTGTAAAATTTTCTGACACTTTTAGTGCTAAAATTATTCTGTTTTTACGCTAATCAGGGATGAGAAAAACCACTCTGGCCATATACGGTTGCCTCTACAAAAATGAAGAATCATTTTTCTACCCCCAATCTCATCCTGCTGATCTTTGTATTTGCATTCATTCTCGCCTTTATTCAGGTCGGGATACTGACTATTGCCTTCGAAAAATTGGGCTTATCAACTAACAGCGCTATTTCACTTTTGTTTGCTTCACTGATCGGCAGTGGTATTAATTTACCCTTGTTTAAGATTTCAGCAGAAGCACCACCGGAAGGCACACCGGTATCGCCATTACGCAGTCTTTTAAAACTGCCTGAAATTCCATTTACCGGTATCACTACGATTGCTGTTAACGTAGGCGGCTGTTTAATCCCGGTCATGTTTTCTTTTTACTTATTGAATCACAGCACACTGGGATTGGATGATGTCATTCCTGCCATTGCTGTTGTCTCCCTGCTGTCCTATTTATTCAGCCGCCCGATTCACGGACTCGGCATTGGCATGCCGATGTTTGTTGCACCGATCATTGCGGCGCTGATAGCAATAATATTGAATTCGGAACAAAGCGCTCCGTTAGCCTACATTGGGGGAACGATAGGTGTATTGATTGGGGCTGATCTGTTTCGACTTAAAGACATTCGTCACATGGGTGTGCCGATTGCCTCTATCGGTGGCGCGGGCACATTCGATGGAATTTTTATTACCGGGATTGTGGCGGTGTTGTTGGCTTGAAAAATCATTCATACTCTCATCATGGATAACAAAAGCATTTTAATTACGGGTTGTTCTTCCGGCATTGGCGAGTATGTCGCCGAGGCATTGTGGCAACGCGGTTATCGTGTGTTTGCAACAGCACGTAAACCGGAAGATGTCGAGGCACTCAAAACTACCGGTTTGAATGCACTGCAACTGGATCTGGATGATTCGGAGTCCATTAATCGGGCTGTTGACGAGGTGTTGTCCCAGACCGGCGGTACGCTGTATGCACTCTTTAATAATGGTGCTTATGGACAAACCGGTG
>JAOUJV010000081.1 GCA_029882995.1 Gammaproteobacteria bacterium
TTCTGATCCGATCAGTGCTTCAAAAAATGCTGACCTGATTGTGACTGATGTCTGGGCAAGCATGGGACAGGAAGAGGAACAGAAAAAGCGTGAAGCCGCCTTTAAGCAATATCAGGTTAATAATGAAGTCATGAGTGTTGCCGCATCTGATGCCATTTTTATGCACTGCTTGCCTGCCCACAGGGGGGAAGAAGTGACTGCCGATGTTATTGATGGAACACAGAGCGTTGTCTGGGATGAGGCTGAAAACCGCCTGCATGCTCAAAAGGCACTACTGGAAATCCTGCTAAAATAAGATCTGATGCTTTTTTCCGGATCTGCCAAAAACGCAATGGACACACTGCTCGAAGTTAAAAATATCGAATGTAATTATAAAGGCCGGCCGGTCATTCAGGATCTGTCTTTCAATATTAAGGAAGGACAAATTGCCTGTCTGCTTGGTCCCAGCGGCTGTGGCAAAACAACCGCATTACGCGCAATTGCCGGGTTTGAACCGGTACGCAAGGGTGAAATCATCCTGAAGGGGAAAACAGTTTCCCGTCCTGGATTCAGTATCGCACCTGATAAAAGAAAACTGGGCATGGTGTTTCAGGACTATGCCCTGTTTCCGCATATGGATATCAGTGACAACATCGGTTTCGGGTTACGCGATATGTCAGGCTTATCCAGACAACAAATTGCAAATACCATGTTAAAAACTGTGGGACTTGCTGATATGGGGCATCGTTACCCACATGAATTATCAGGTGGTCAGCAACAGCGTGTTGCACTGGCGCGTGCGCTTGCCCCACGCCCTGAAATGATTCTTATGGATGAGCCCTTTTCCAATCTCGATATTGAAATGCGCGAGCATTTAAGCAATGAAGTCAGGGATATTCTCAAAGAACAAGGTATTACCGGTATTCTGGTGACCCATGATCAAAATGAGGCCTTTGCCATCGGTGATATTATCGGCGTTATTAGTGCCGGCAAATTACAGCAATGGGATTCTGCCTATAACCTCTATCATGAACCGGCTAACCGATTTGTCGCCGACTTTATTGGACAGGGCGCATTTCTGAAAGGCTCACTTTCCTCACCGGAATCTGTGGAAACTGAAATCGGGCTGGTACAAGGAAATCGTGCTTATGGATGGCCAGTTGGCACCCGAGTGGATTTGCTGTTACGCCCGGATGACATCTTGCCTGATGAAAATAGCAAATTATCCGGTACTGTGACTCAAAAAGCCTTCAAAGGTGCCGAAATACTCTATACTCTGGAACTTAACAGGGGAATTAAAGTCCTATCCCTGTTCCCGAGTCATCATGATCATGCCATTGGCGAGAAGGTAGGTATTCGAATTGCCGCCGACCACATGATTGTATTTCCAGAAAATGACCTATAATTTACTGAACAATAAACTGTAGAAAAATGAATAAAAAAATACTGACAGCCCTGCTTTTAACCTTCCTTGCTTCTACCGCCATTGCTGAACAAATTCGCTATGTGAGTGACAAGCTGATCATTACAATTCGATCAGGCCCCTCCATCCAGAACAAGATTGTACGCAAAATCGAAAGTGGTGCCCGCGTTGAAGTATTTGATACTTCTGAAGATGGTCAATATACGCAGATACGCACTCAAAATGGGGTTGAAGGCTGGGTATTAAGCCAATATCTGATTGATGAACCTGTTGCTGAACAAAAACTGGAAGGCGCAGAAAAAAATCTTATCCGTGAACAGGAAAAATCATCCCGACTTGCTGCTCAGGTCAATCAGCTTAATCAACAAATTAAGGAATTGAAATCAGAAAATGCGATGCTGACCAAAAACAGCAGTGAAATGAAAAATGAGATTACAAGTATTAGTAAAGCAGCTTCCCGCCCGATTGAGCTTGATCGTGAGAACAAGGAATTAAGGGAATCTCTGGGTAAAATTACCACTGAATTACAAATCGTGAATAATCAATACCAGAAAATAAAAGATAATGAACAACAGGAATGGTTTATTATCGGTGCAGGTGTACTGCTTGCCGGTATATTGTTGGGTTTTCTTATACCAAAATTAAGGTTTACCAGAAAAGACAGCTGGGGATCGCTCTAACTACGGTTTTCAATTTAAGGAAAATAAAAACGAATTGTGGCCCCCCCATCAGGGCCATCATTGGTCATTTCCAGTTTGCCACATTGATCTTCCTTGCAATGACTGCTGGCAATCTCATGACAGAAATAAATACCAATACCGGTACCGCCAGCGGTTAAATCCGGACCGTTATTCATATCCCCTTGCAATATTTTTTCGGGAAAGCCCGTGCCATCATCCTGTACCTGAATACATAACATGCCATCAACTTCTGTCGCAGACAGTATAATTTGTGTTTTTGCAAACCGCTGTGCATTGTTAATCGCATTGTTAATCGCACTGGTAACAAGCATGGGATCAAAATTCCAGTAAAGCCCGTCAGCACACTCTGTTTTCAATACCAGATTATCAGCTTCAAGGAATGACCTGTATTCACGCTGTTTATCATCAATAAATCCGGACACATCCATAAATACAGAACTTGTTTTATACGTATTGGTTTTTATGCGGTACAAAACCAGTAACTGCGTTAATTCATTATTAAGACGTCTGGTTGTGGATTTCAGGCCCAGCAAGGCCTTTTGATGTGTACTGTCATCCGGATTAAGTAAATCACTGATACCATCAACATCGGCCAGCAGGATGTTCAGACTGTTCTTGATATCATGGATTGAGGAAGCAAGGAGTGTTGTGATATCCAGTGAATGACTATTACCGGATTGAGAATCTTTCATGATCTGTAGCGTCCTTATCCGGAAGCTGCATCATCACCTGATACAACCCTGGACTGTATCAGCTCATCATAGGCATCCAGAAGTGCCAGATATTTCTCATCAAATCTGTCTTTATGACCGGCATTCTCAAGATATTCGCTGGCCTTTTCCAGAAGTGTATTGTCCTTCTTGTTTTTCTTGGCCTTCATAATCAGTACCTGAGCCGCGTTCAGGTTAATAGTCTTGTTCTCAGGTGCACCATCAGCCGCTTTCACAAACAGACCAATCGCTTCATCAATCTTGCCAGCCTTGACCAGTTGTACGCCTTTGTTATTCAGCTTGTTCATTTCTTCACGTGTGGAGGCAATCAGTACCTTGCCTTCATCTTCCATGCCGGCCTTTTCAAACATGCCCTGTACCTTGCCCAGCGTTCCCTCGTCTTCATGGTTGTTTCGAACAACCATTTGCAGTAACTGTTTGGCATCTTCAGTGGATCCCATATCCATACACACTTGTGCCAGTTCCATTGTGGCATCAACCGCCTTATCATCATCCATCATTTCTACCAGCTCTTTTACTTCCTTGAGTGCTGCTTCGGCAGATTCCTGTAATCCCTGCTTGCGGTAAATGGCACTCTTGAGTAGACCAGTCTGATATTTCACATCATTATTATTTCTGAATTCATCATTCACATTCTTGATTACTTTCATCGCATCGGCTTCATTCCCTGTCGCGGTTAATGCCTTTGCCAGACCGGTAAATTCATCCGGTGTTCTTAATGCTGATCCCTTGCCATACTGCACTGCCGCCTTGAATGATTTTGCAGCAACCGCCATATCCTTGTTCTCCATGGCGATCTCACCCAGATTTTTTTGACGACTGAGCGATTTGGGAGAGACAGCTGTTCCCTTGGTCAGCACTTCCTGTGCTTCCTTGGCGCGCCCGGTTTCATGACAGGTTTTGGCAAGCCAGTCATAAGCATGAATATAATTGGCATTCTCACTGATTAATTCACGGAAAATTTTCTCTGCCTGCACATAATCTTCCTTGAAATAAAAAACCTTGCCCAGCCCCAGCTTGGCCCATGGTACGTTATATTCGGAAAGTACTTCTTCCAGAAAATCCTTGATTTCATCATAGGCTTCCAGCTGAAACGACAATTCCATTTTTATGCGCAATACATCCATCACGCTTTTCTTTTCCTGAATCAGTTTGTTGGCCAGTGCAATTGCGGTTTTATAATCTTTTTGTTTTGCAAACAGGGCCAGCTCCTTGAACGGGCGTTTTTTATCCAGTAATTTCTGAAGACGCCCTTTCATGGTGTCTTTGGTAAATGGCTTGGACAGGTAATCATCGGGCATAAATTCAATCGCACCCATGACCATACCCATATAATTTTCTGCCGTGACCATAATGAAAATGGTCGAATAGGTTATCAGTTCTTCCAGCTTGGCTTCTTCCAGTACCTGTTGACCATCTTTACCGGAACCAAGATTGTAATCACAAAGAATAACATCGAATGAATGGCCTCTCATTTTTTCGAGTGCCCTTTCACCATTCGGTGCTTCCTGAATATCCTTGGCACCAAATGAAGTCATCATCTGACGCATAGAGCCACGCACTTCCGGAATATCTTCGATTACAAGGACAGACTTGTCCTTCATATCCTTTTCCAGCTGGCTCATGAAACTATTGTTTTTAGTCAGGTCTACTTTCATTCTTGTGTCTATCCGAAACCTTCCAGTTAACCGGGTTGGAATCCATTATTCTGGTTTTATAATCAATATGTTACATCCACACAGATATATATCGGTCAATTCCATGTCTTATTTAGTATTGTTAACATCCTGACAGTAATCTGTTAACCGCACCTGATTACATGTTAATCTTTAGTTCAAAATTATATAATATTCAATATGTTATAGAAACTGCTGAATAATGGAGAAAAAATACATGAGTGAAATCACTGTCGAGCACAATCCCGCACCGGCCAAACTGGAGGTCATGGGAGTCTATAACTGGCCTATCTGGACCAAGGAAGCATCAAAATTTCAATGGACTTACGATCAGAATGAAACCTGTTATCTACTGGCAGGCAAAGTTATCGTGACCCCCGATGGAGGGCAACCGGTGGAGTTTGGTGAAAATGATCTTGTTAAATTCCCGAAAGGGATGTCATGTACCTGGGAGATTCTGGAAGATGTTGAAAAACATTATGAGTTTTCCTGAGCATCATCCTCAAATTTCAAACTAACAGAATTAATACAGTAACGCTGGTGTGTCGGTGCTGGTCCATCACTGAAAACATGACCAAGGTGGGCATCACACTGACTACAAACAACTTCAGTGCGTACCATGCCATGAGAGCGATCTTGTATTGTTATCACACTGTTCGGTTCCACCGGAGCGGTAAAACTAGGCCAGCCAGTGCCTGAATCAAATTTTTCATCTGAACTGAATAACGGGTTACCACAGCACCGGCACTTATACTGCCCCATACCCTTGTGATTATAATATTCACCTGTAAATGCCCGTTCGGTTCCTTTCTCGCGGCACACTGAGAACTGCTCATCTGTCAGCTTCTTTTTCCATTCCTCATCAGATAATGTGATCTTTGCCATGCTACCTGCCTCTATTTGCTGTTGTTATCCAGCATAGATCATAATTTAGTGTTGATTCCATTTAGTGTTTAATGTTTATATAACTTTACAAAAACTTTAACAAGGAGAGGGGAAATGAATGATCTGCTTAAAATCAGCGGCAATATAGCGGCTATTCTGGGTATCGCAGTATGCCTGATTTCCGGTGGTGCACGTGCAATCGGACAATATTATGTGGCCGGTTTTGAGGCAATGACTTTGTTTAATGTCGGGGTTGCCTTTATGGTTGCAGCAATCCTTGCCAAGGTTGAACTCAAAAACTAGCTCTTCTGCATGAAAATCATTGAAGTCATTACCGATGCCGGTGACAGCGATACACTGGTTGGTATTGCTGAGCAACATGAAATAAATGATCGCTGGGTTAATCTCGATAGCAACACTCAGCGTTGTGTCGTACGCATGCTGGTCAGCGATGACAAACGACAGAAAGTACTGGATGCATTACAAAAAATCATCGCGACCAATGAAAATGCCCATGTACTGGTGATCCCGGTTGATGCGGTACTGGCGCGTGAACCGAAACATGAGGAAGAAAAGAAAAAAACCATTCCCGCCTCTGTTACACGTGAAGAACTCTACAAGGAAATCGAGCAAAACGCGCGCCTTGATAGCACCTATCTTCTTCTGGTTACACTCTCCACAATCGTAGTCAGTATTGGTCTATTGCAGGACAATGTCGCCGTTGTTATTGCCGCGATGGTGATCGCCCCGTTACTCGGCCCCAATCTGGCGCTGGCCTTCTCCACCTCTCTCGGTGATGCCGAACTGTTATGGCGATCACTCAAGACATTATTGTCCGGGCTGGGACTCGCACTGGGCCTGTCTGTCATCATCGGCATGCTCTGGCCACATGCCTTCGACAGTCACGAAGTCATCTCGCGCACTGAAGTTGGCATGGAATCCGTTGTACTCGCACTGGCCTCGGGGGCAGCCGCCGTGATTTCAATTACGACCGGACTCTCTGGTGTATTGGTTGGTGTCATGGTTGCTATCGCCCTGCTCCCACCCACTGCCGTACTTGGACTGACACTCGGCGCAGAACACTACAGTCAGGCCGCCGGTGCCGGACTCCTGCTCGCAGTCAATATCGTGTGTCTCAACCTCGCCGCCAAACTGGTTTTTCTATCCAGAGGGGTCAAACCCCGCACTTGGCTCGAACAACGCAAGGCACGCCAGTCCACCGCTACCTATATCATTTTTTGGCTGGTTTCCCTGCTAATCCTCGTTTTTGCCATCTATTTGCGCGAACACTTACGCTAAACCCGCTGGAATTTACCCTCCGGATCGCCGAAAATAGGCGCCCGATTCAGAGGTGAAGCAGTCATGGCGCAAAACAAGATAGAAAAGAAACTCCTGCACTACATGGGCAAGGCCATTGCCGATTACAAAATGATCCGCAAAGGTGAAAAGGTCATGCTTTGCCTATCTGGCGGTAAAGACTCCTTCACCCTGCTCCACCTTCTGCACAAAATGCGTCAACGTATCAACTTCAGCTTTGATGTCTTCTCTTTTACTCTGGATCAAAGCCAGCCTGGCTGGGATGACAGTGACCTGCGCGCATGGATGGATGAACATAAATACCCATACACCATCCTGAAACGTGATACCTACTCGGTTGTTATCGACAAGGTTCCCGAAGGCAAGGCCTACTGCTCACTGTGCTCGCGCATGCGACGCGGTAATATCTATACATGGGCAGAACAAAACGGTTTCATTAAAGTTGCTCTCGGACACCATCGTGATGACTTGATCCAAAGCACACTCATGTCCATTTTATACAGTGGTGTGATTCGATCCATGCCGCCGAAATTATTATCTGATAATAAAAAACATATCATCATCCGGCCACTCGCCTATTGTCAGGAAGATGACATTGCTGAATATGCTGAACAGCAACAATTCCCGATCATCCCGTGTAACCTGTGCGGCTCACAGGAAAACCTCACCCGTCCGCGCATCAAACAACTCATCAAGGATTTGGCAAAAGAAAACCCCAAGATACCGTCAAACATTCTAGGTGCTATGGGCAATATCCAGCCCAGCCAGATGATGGACTCAAATCTCTGGAACTTCCGTGATCTTGAAGACGAACTTGAACTGGAAGACGTGGTCAAGGAACTGAAAGCGATTAAGCTGGTTTAGCAGGAATCAGATACGTCGTACTAAGTACAAGAATTCCTTTATCCATTCTGAATCTTTTTCACGTTCTCAAGGTGTTCAATTAACCACTGTTTGAAGTTTTCTTCAGACATGGCACGACTGATCAGGAATCCCTGTATTTCATCACATCCCTGTTCCTTGAGAAAATCATATTGTGCTTCTGTTTCCACGCCTTCAGCAATAACACGCAGATTCAAACTATGGCCCAACGCAATAATGGCCTGTGTAATAGCCACATCATCGGGATCCCCGGGTGTATCTTTGACAAAGGAGCGATCAATTTTGAGCGCATCCAGAGGGAAACGTTTAAGATAGCTCATAGAGGAATAGCCGGTACCAAAATCATCCACCGACACCTTGATACCAAAGGCATGCAGTTTATCCATGATATAGGAAGCCATTTCAACATTTTCCACCAACATGGTTTCCGTGATTTCCATTTCAATACAATCAGACAGAGTGACACAACCCTTGTCGAGTTCTTCAATCAATTTAATCGTGCTGTTATCCCTGAACTGGCGAGCTGACAAATTGACTGAGCATTTAATGTGAGCCAAATCATGACTCTTGAGATCCTGATTAAACAAACAGGCGGTTCTGATGACCCATTTGCCAACTTCGATAATCTGATCACTTTCTTCAAGAATTGGAATGAATTTATCCGGCATGACCATGCCAAATTTACTACTTTCCCACCTGATCAACGCTTCCATACCGCAAATAGTACCGTTCTTCATGTCAATACGCGGCTGGTAATGCAATACAAATTCATCCCGTTCCAGTGCATGCAACAATTCATTGTGCATTTCCAGCCGTTCAACCGCATAACGTGTCATGTCATGGGTGTAGTACTGGTATGAATTTCCGCCATCTGATTTCGCACGATACATTGCAGTGTCTGCATTCTTTAACAATGTATCGACGTCAGAGCCATCATCCGGAAATACCGTAATACCAATACTGGTTGATGAAAATACTTCATAGCCATCAATCCTGAATGGTTCCTTGAATGAGGCAATGATTTTCTGGGCTTCGCGGTTAATACTGTCAATATCATTGATACCTTCCAGAACAACGGTAAACTCGTCGCCACCCAAACGTGCAATTGTGTCACCCTTGCGTACACATTCTTTCAGGCGCTGTGCACTTTGCTTCAGCATGCGATCGCCAATAGGATGACCCAGACTGTCATTCACATTTTTAAATCTGTCCAGATCAAGAAACATGATGACCACTTTACCACCCAGACGTTCCACCTGTTCCATTGCATGTGTCAAACGATCCCTAAGCATGGCACGGTTGGGCAATTCGGTTAAGGTATCATGTGTGGCCATAAACTGGAGACGTTCCTGATCCTTGATACGTTCGGTAATGTCCTTGCCGGTAGCCACGTAATTAATGATTTCACCGGTTTCATTCTTTAATGGTGTAATGGTTTTTTCTTCATAATAAATCCTGCCATTCTTTGCCTTGTTTATAAAAACATCACTAAAGGATTCACCCGATCTTATTTTTTTCCACAGATCATTATAGAATTCGGGATCATGCATATCTGATTTCACAATACCCGGGGTTTTTCCTGTCGCCTCATCAAATGAATAACCGCTTATCCTTTCAAAGGCGGGGTTAACATACTCAATCAATCCATTGCTATCCGTGATTAACACAATATCTTCTGTCTGTTCGACTGCGCTGGACAGCTTCTTCATCCTGGTCTCGGCATCAACCCTTTCATTAATGAGCTTGTTTAACTCAACATTCTTTTCCCATAACTCGCGCGTTCGTATACTGACTCGCTCCTCCAGCACATCGTGTGACTCCTGCAGCTCCTTCTCTGCATTCACCCGTCGCCTGAATTCCTCTTCCAGAGGAATAAATACCATCTGTTTTAATGTACCCCAGAAGGTAGCAGCAAGAATAACTGCAAAGAATATCACGCCTGCAATAAAGCGATTACGTGTAGTGAGGTAATGTTTTTCGACAGTACTAAGATCCCATTCCATTGATAATGTTAATAATAATTTTCCATTCTCTATAACGGGTAAATGAATTTCCTTAATCAACGGGCTTTTTATTACTTTTTGGTAGGACACCAATTCAAAACCATTGGCTGCTACTGCCTTGATAGAGTGTGTATTATAGTCTTCAGCGGCCCATTCAATTAATATTCTTTCAACATTGCTATAGTCCTTGTTCAGCCAGGACTGTTTAACAATATTGCCCAGAAAGTTGAGATCATGTTCTGCCTCTTCCATTGTCTGTTCGATTGAAACTGCACGCTGCTGCGATAGAAGAGCAACAATTGCAACAGAACAAAAAAACAGTAACAAAAACATAAATGCGGCGATCAGACGGCTTTTTTTGATGATAGATGTCTTGATCATGAGCTTCTATTTTCTCTCTGGTAACACATGCATCATTTGACGCAGATTGTCATAATCCCGGTTGCTTG
>JAOUJV010000082.1 GCA_029882995.1 Gammaproteobacteria bacterium
CCGGGTTTGATGGTGTAGGTTGAAGGTATCAGACTGGCAATTTCATCATCCAGATCCATGCATCCCTGGGCGGCAATATTTTCCTCTTGCCCGTACGAGACAGAGGCTGCATACACCGGTATAACACCGGACAGTATTAAAATAACTGTAAAATTAAGGAGTTTTGATATGTTCAATGTTTTTCATTCCTCCGTATACGGAAGTGTAGTCATTTGTGCTGAGAAATGCATAAAACATGCCATTTAAGCCCAAAATTGCAATTTTGACGATCTATGGGCGTATATCAGTTACAATTGCGCCTGTTTTAAGTAACAGGAAAAGCCATGCAAGACCCACATAAGTTTCTGGAGAATGTCATTGAGATTTCGCAGGTGGCCGGAAAAAAAATTCTGGAAGTCTATGAAACTGATTTTGATGTCGAGCATAAAGAAGACAAGACACCGTTGACCAAAGCGGACATGGCAGCGCATGACATTATTGTTGACGGGCTAGGTAAATTGTCATCCGATATACCGATCCTGTCTGAAGAAGAAGCCAAAATTCCTTTTTCTGAACGTGCTAGCTGGGAAACTTATTGGCTGGTTGATCCGCTTGACGGGACACGGGAATTCATTAAACGCAATGGTGAGTTCACCGTCAATATTGCACTGATTCATCAACATGAATCCATTCTTGGCGTGATTTATGTGCCGGTTAGTGGTGTTTGTTATTATGCCAGTCGCGGCAAGGGAGCTTTTAAACAGTCTCAAAACAGTGCGGCCGAACAAATTCAGGTTTCGAACAAGGTCAGCAATCCGGTCAAGGTGGCAGGGAGCCGATCACATCGCGGCGATTCATTAAACAAGTTTCTTGCAAGCATTGGTGAGTATGAAATCCTGAGTATGGGCAGTTCACTCAAGTCTTGTCTGGTTGCTGAAGGTAAGGCTGACATCTATCCCCGTCTGGGCCCAACTTCTGAATGGGATACTGCCGCCGCACAATGCATTGTTGAAGAAGCCGGTGGCAAGCTGGTGACACTCGATATGGAACAGTTACGTTATAACACCAAAGATGAATTGTTAAATCCGTACTTTCTGGTTATTGGGGACAACAGTTACGACTGGAAAAAACATTTGGAGTAACTACCGGGATTAAGGTGGTGGCCCGGGGCGGAATCGAACCACCGACACGAGGATTTTCAATCCTCTGCTCTACCAACTGAGCTACCGGGCCATTGAGGTGTTTCTCAAAGAGCGCGTATTAAACCGGTTGGGCCTGACAGAGTCAAGCGTAGAGCCTTCAATTTATTGATTTTTACGAATTTTTAGGGATTCTGAAGCCAAAATCAAAGGGTTACAGCAACTGTCTTATTCCGGGCTAAAAAAGAACTTCTCCATTTCGGACTCGATGAGTTTTCTGGCCTCGGGGTCAATGGGACTCAGGCGGTTTTCATTAATAAGTTTGGTCTGAAATCCAAGCCATTGCTGCCAGGCCTCTTTGGAGACGTTATCAAAAATACGCTGTCCCAGATCGCCGGGATAAGGTGCCCGCTCCAGTCCTTCGGCCTCTTGTTTGAGTAATACACAATTCACCATGCGACTCATGTCTTTGTCTCCTGCTTGAGTTCATTCAATACCTGTGTCACCGGCGTAGCCAGTCCACGTGCATCAGGTTGATGTACGTTATACCAGAAGGTTTCTTTCTCTTCCACGCGCAAACTATGGTTGTTTCTGATTTGCCCGGAGACTGGCGTAATATCGAGATGGTAATGACTGAAGGTATGACGAAAACCGGGTTTGTATTTAATGTTGTCCAGTTGAATGCCCAGATTGTCACGACACCAGTGATTTAATAGTTGCGTATCACCATTGTCATGATCACATTCAGGTAAACTCCACAGCCCGCCCCAGATACCCGTCGGCGGTCTTTTCTCCAATAGTACTTCGCCTTTTTTATTTGTCACGACCAGCAATGCTGTCTTTCGTACCGGTAATATTTTTTTAGGTTTCTTTTCCGGAAATGTTGTTTCAGTGCCCAGCCTATGTGCCTTGCAGTCAACACTGCCCGGACAATGCTGACACCGTGGTTTGCTGCGTGTGCACACTGTGGCACCCAAATCCATGATGGCCTGTGTGTAATCAGCAACGCGTTCATGCGGTGTATGAAAATCGGCCAGTTGCCAAAGTTTGTTTTCGATCTTTTTTATTCCGGGCCAGCCTTCAATTGCATAGAGTCTTGCCAGTACACGTTTGACATTGCCATCCAGAATCGGGTGACGTTGATTGTGTGCAATAGACTGTATTGCACCTGCGGTAGAACGGCCAATACCCGGCAGGGCAATCATTTGTTCAATATTGTCAGGAAATTCACTATTAAATTCGTTTACCACCATTTGTGCACATTTATGCAGGTTGCGCGCGCGCGCATAATAGCCCAGCCCTGACCAGTAATGTAACACTTCATCCAGCGGTGCAGTGGCCAGAGATTCTATCTCCGGAAACCGCTGTATGAATTTTTCGTAATAGGGAATGACGGTGGTGACTTGCGTTTGTTGCAACATGATTTCAGATACCCAGACCCGATAGGGCGTAATCTGCTTTTGCCATGGCAGATCGTGCCGGCCATGTTGATCAAACCAGCTTAATAACTGCTGACTGAAATCTTCAATCATGGCTGTTCCTTTTGTATTGCGATACGTTCAATGCCTTCTGCCATTTCGATAATAGAGTCCTGCATGGCTGATTCCAGAAACCACGGGCCGATTACCGGTGGTATCCAGAAATCAGGCACAGAGTGTGTTTCATACTGTATCACGGTTGCCTTGTTTTTAGTGGTTAATGTCCATACAGAAGAGGCCTGTTTGAAATTACTTTGTTCCGGAATAATGGTGGCTTCAATACGATGTTCATTAATGATCCGAATATCCTGTGTGCGAATAATGTCAGCACAAAAAAACAGGATACATTGACTGGAAACCAGACGTATCTGATGATGCTGTGGTGAATGTTGTTTCAGTACCGTGCTTTCAGTAATGAGCGGACTGACTTTCGACAGGTTTTTATAATCAGTCAGTGTCGCCAGTACCAGGTGTTTTGGTGCAGCGATTTTAATTTCAGCAAATAATGAATACTGATCAGTTTCGACATCATGGGAAAACGTGCTTTTTAAAACAGTGGCTGCCCAGACGGAGCTGGACAGCCAGTAAAAAAACAGGATGCCGACACGTATTACCAATTACCTGAATAATCCTTCGAGCAGTTTTTTCTTCAAATCCTGTTCCAGTTGTTTTTTGGGATCTGCAGTTGGTTCCTGAGCAGGTTGTTCGGCAGCCACCGGTTCTGTTGGTGCCGGTGTTTTTGGCTTGACCAGTTTCTTGAATATTTGATCTTTAATCTTGTTTTCAATTTCCTGCTTGATAATTTCTTCCAGAGAGTATTTAAAACAGCTGGCATTAATGGCCTTCAAGGAGCAATCAATGTTGACAGGAATAGGTTTTCCCAGAATTTTATCCAGTTCCTTGATCTTGATATTTTCCGTTTTAAGATCTTTTGATAAGGTTGCTTCGGCCTTATAGGAAACCCATTCCTTAACCAGATCCAGTTTCCCGGCACCCGTTAATTTTAGTGTCGGAGAATCCAGCAGCAGGTCGTTATTGTGGCCAACACCATTTACAAATTTCATGCTACCTGTGAAAGAAGAAAAAACAGTTTCATTTGACGTATCACTGGAAGGTGTGCCTCCTGTCAGAATAGACAATGTATTCATGATTTCCTTCACATTGTTGACACCATTGAGTTTGCCATCCTTTAAGGCAAACGAGGCATTACCGTTCAGGTTTTTACGAATATCATCAGTAGTTTTGCCTTGAGCTGACAGCTTGACATGAATGTTTGCATTGCCCGTTAATGTTTCCTTGCCGGCAAAATCCAGTAACATTTTTCCAACCTGTATCCCAGTCATTTTTTCATCCATTGAAATAACAGGAACAGATTTCTGCGCATCAATACGAATATTGCCTTTATAAGTGCCGTCATACATTTTGGCGCTGAGCGGATATAGCGCAATATTGCCATTGCCGGCCTTGAGTTCAATATTGATATCCTGAGAACGTACACCCGAGGCCTTCATTTCCTTGATCACCAGTTTGCCGTTGGCATTCAGTTTGCGTAATGTCTCGACCGGGAGTTGTGTGGCACCGGCGGCAGCGGAATGCACCGGTGAGGCTGCTGCCTTTTTGGTATTTGCATTACTAGCTGCCGTATAGCGATCTACATCAACACTATCAACCACCAGATTAAACTGATAGGCCGGGTTATCGAATCGCTTCATTGCCAGTGCACCGGTCACGCGAGTGTCATCCAGTTTGAGTTGCAGGTTTTTTAATTGCACTATCTGACTGGCAAGATCGGTACTGATGTCTCCGGCAAGTTTTAACGCCAATGCACTGTTGGGAATATCCTTGCCTGACACATTGGCAATCAACTGCATGTTATTGAAGGAATGTAATTGGCTGGCCAGATCAATTGCCATTTTTCCCAGCAAGGTAAAGTTGCCTCTCATCGCAGGTTGGGTACTTTCAATATCAAAAGAAATATCGACATCAACCGGCAGTCCAAATGACAGTTCTCCAGTATTGATATTCAGATTATCAATCGTCTGGCGTGTATTGGTGGAGCGATCATCCCAGACAATCCGTGCGTCTCGAATATCCAGACCACCAATAGCAAGTGCCGCTACGGTGCTTGCACCGGTACCCGGTCCAGCACCATGATCTTCTTCTTTTTGTTCCTTGTCGGGTTTGGTCAGATCGGCCCAGTTACTGCGCCCGCTTTTATCTTTCATTAACTGCAATTCCAGCCCTTGCAATACCACGGTCTCCATTTCCACTTCCTTGCGCAACAAAGGCAACAGTTTAATTTTGACATCGGCCTTGCTGACTTTCACAAAGGGCTTGTCACCAAATCCCTTGGCATTACTGAGTTGTACTGCACCAAGCTCGACCCCCAGCCAGGGGAAAACCGAAAAGCCGATATCGTCCTTAATCGTTAATTCTCGACCGGTGTCTTCCTTGATGGCATCGGTAATTTCCTGTTTGAAATCATTCGGATTGATGAACATGGGCAGGGCGATCACCGCAGCAATCACAATCACAACAAATAGACCAACTACAATACCCAGAATTTTTACAATGCCTTTCATATGCAACAGTTTCCTTATTCTTTTCGTATATCTGGAGCGGGTGAGGAGAATCGAACTCCCGTATGCAGCTTGGGAAGCTGCCGTTCTGCCATTGAACTACACCCGCGTATCCTGTAATTGTAGGGGCTGGGATGTATTACTCCAATATTGACCCACTGTACTGCCAGCCAGTACCCTTATGGTATGGATATTATCATTAATGGTAAAACACGGGATATTCCCGAAAAATTTACAGTTGCGAGCCTGATCAATGAGTTAGGACTGGCAGAAAAACGCCTGGCGATAGAAATAAACAAAGAGATAGTGCCGCGTAGTACGTTTGATCAGCATTTGCTCCAGAAAGGCGACAAGGTCGAAATTGTTGGTGCCATCGGTGGCGGCTGATCCATACCGCCAGTTTCAGTTATAATAGCCCCACGTTTTTCCCTCCCGATACAGGATTTGAGTTATGTCGACACCACAACCAAAGATAGTTGAAACCAGTAATAATGATTCGTTCATGATCGCAGGCAAGCCTTATAGTTCACGTCTGTTGGTTGGCACCGGTAAATACAAGGATCTGGATCAGGCAAAGGCCGCAATTCAGGCGAGTGGTGCCGAGATTATTACAATGGCAGTGCGCCGTACCAATATTGGTCAGTCACCGGATGAACCCAATTTGCTGGAAGTGTTGTCACCACAAGACTATACCTATTTGCCCAATACGGCGGGTTGTTACACTGCTGATGATGCCATACGTACTTGTCGTTTGGCGCGTGAATTACTGGATGGCCATGATCTGGTGAAACTCGAAGTGCTGGGTGATGAAAAGACTTTGTTCCCGGATGTAGCTGAAACCATGCGTGCTGCTGAAACACTCATTAAGGAAGGTTTCAAGATCATGGTATACACCAATGATGATCCGATTATTGCCAAGCGACTGGAAGAAATGGGTTGTGTTGCCGTCATGCCGTTGGCCGCACCGATTGGTTCTGGTCTGGGTATCCGTAATCCATATAATATTTTGACCATTGTTGAAAATGCCAATGTACCGATTCTGGTTGATGCCGGTGTTGGTACCGCATCTGATGCAGCAGTTGCAATGGAGCTGGGTTGTGATGGTTTGCTTATGCAAACAGCCATTGCCGGTGCAAAGGATCCGATACTCATGGCATCAGCCATGAAGAAAGCGGTTGAAGCCGGGCGTGAGGCTTATCTTGCCGGACGTATTCCGAAGAAACGGTTTGCCAGTGCGTCTTCTCCTCTTGACGGCCTGTTTTTCTGAAAAAGTTTCAGTTGTTTTCATACTGTGTTGTAAACAACCGAGTTCTTTTTTAAATTCGTTTAAATAAATCGTTATTTTGATTTATGACCGATAAAATCAAGCGAACTATCCGCAGTTTTGTGCGTCGTGAAGGACGCATGACGTCATCACAAAAACAAGCACTGGAAAATCTGTGGCCGCGTTTCGGAATTGAACCTGAAAATGGTGTCATTGATTTTGAAATCCTGTTTGGTCGCAATGCACCGGTTGTTTTTGAAATTGGTTTTGGCATGGGAGATTCGATGGCAAATATGGCACTGTCGTATCCGGAAAATAATTATCTGGGTATTGATGTTCACCGTCCCGGCGTCGGTAATTTATTAAAGAAAATTGAAGAGAATAATATCACCAATATTCGGATAATGTGTAGTGATGCCGTTGAAGTATTAAAAAACAATATTGCAGCTGAATCATTAGATGCAGTTTATCTTTTTTTCCCCGATCCATGGCCTAAAAAGAAACATCACAAGCGCCGTATTGTGCAACCAGCATTTGTACAATTGATCAGAAGCAAATTAAAAAACGGTGGTGTGTTTCATCTGGCAACAGATTGGGAGAATTATGCCGAGCACATGGTAGAAGTCATGCAGTCAGCAGAAGGTTTTGAGAACAAGGGTAATGAATCCGGTTTTATTGAACGTCCCGATTATAGACCACTCACCAAATTTGAAAATCGGGGTATCAAACTGGGTCATGGGGTATGGGATATTTTATTTGAAAAGAAGAGCTAGTTGGCCATAAACAATTGTGTTAAGTCATTAAGATAGTTTCTTCCCTTCTCTGTTGGCCGTAATCGTTCACTCGTTTGTTCAATTAGATCGTTATCCATGGCCTTATTGATGGTGTCCTCAATAAGTGCAATATCCAGACCGGTGCGTTCTTCAAACAGGGTAACCGGAAACCCGTCATTCAAACGTAATGCATTCATCATGAATTCCAGTATGCGATCATTGTCCGAGAGTTCACGTGTTGATGAAACACTGGCATCCAGACCTGCCTTATCCATATAGTCCTGCGGGCTTCGCAATTTTGCCCGGCGGGTGATATTCATATTTTCCGGTGAAGTGATTTTGCCATGAGCACCGGCACCGATACCAATGTAGTCACCAAATTGCCAGTAATTCAGATTGTGTTTGCATTGTCTCTGTGATTTTGCATAAGCGGATATTTCGTATTGCTGAAAACCGTTTTCGGAAAGCAGTGTCTTGCCCGTTTCCTGAATCTGTATCATTTTATTTTCGGTCGGCAAAGTGGGTGGTTGCTTATAGAACAGGGTATTGGGCTCAATAGTCAGTTCATAAAATGAGATATGTGTGGGTTCCAGTGCAATTGCATTTTTAATATCGGATTGTCCCTGCTCAATTGTCTGGGTTGGCAGGCCAAACATGATATCCAGATTTATATTTTCAAAACCGGCATGGTGCGCAGATTCAACTGCATTGAATGCGGCTCTGCGATCGTGAATACGACCGATGCGCTGAAGCAAATCATTGTTAAAACTTTGCGCACCAATCGAGAGACGATTGACACCCGTCTTTTGATATTCAGACAGTTTATATTGGTCAACAGTGCCGGGGTTTACTTCCATGGTAATTTCCGTGTCCGGCATAATGATTAGCCGTGCACGTAACTGGGAAAATAATGCATCATAAGATTCAGGTGATAGTGTGCTGGGTGTTCCGCCGCCAATAAAAATACTCTGAATTTTTCTGCCCCAGACAGCCGGCAACTCCTGTTCCAGATCCCGAACAAGCGCAGAGATATACTCTGCTTCTGGCAGTTCTTTTTTTATTTCATGTGAATTGAAATCACAGTAGGGGCACTTGCGTACGCACCAGGGAATGTGAATGTATAAAGAAAGTGGTATCAAGAGTGTTGTTTAAGAATGCTGACAAGTTTTTTCAATGCCTGTCCACGGTGGCTTAATTCGTTTTTCAAATCAGGTTCCAGTTCTGCAGATGAGCAGTCATGGGTTGGAACATAAAAAACAGGGTCATAACCAAACCCGTTTACACCTTTGGGTTCAAATAATATGCGACCTTCCCATGTCCCCTGACAAATAACCGGTACCGGATCATTTTCATGCCGCATATATACCATCAGACACTGGAAACGCGCTGTGCGTTGTTCTTCTGGCACATCTTTTAACTCCAGCAGTAACTTTTCCAGATTTTTCTGATCTGTTGTGTTTTCACCACCATAGCGTGCTGAATAAATACCGGGGGCACCATCAAGTGCATCAACCTCCAGACCGGAGTCATCAGCAATTGCAGGTAGTTTGGCATGAGCCGCGGCATGACGCGCTTTTATAATGGCATTCTCAACAAAGGTCAGTCCGGTCTCATCCGCATCAGTTATATTAAATTCTGATTGTGATACTACATCCAGATCCGTGCTGGATAGTAGCTGATTAATTTCTTTCAGCTTGCCCTTGTTACTGCTGGCCAGAACAATTTTGCTCATAAGATTAAATTTTTTAATGCGTAGAATTGTTTGTTAACCGATCACTTCTTTCTGTTTTTCAATCAATTCGCTAATGCCTTTTTTGGCCAATGCCAACATGGCGTTCATTTCATCTTCACTGAATGGTGCACCCTCGGCTGTGCCCTGTACTTCAATGAAGTGTCCGGCATCACTCATTACCACATTCATATCGGTTTCGGCATTACAGTCTTCCGGATAATCCAGATCCAGTACCGGAGTGCCATCAAAAATACCGACAGAGACAGAAGCCAACTGGCCTTGCAATGGATTTGTCTTGATAAGTTTCTTGTCCAGCATATGCTGAATAGCATCATGCAGGGCAACAAAGCCGCCGGTAATAGAGGCAGTACGTGTACCGCCATCGGCCTGGATCACATCACAGTCAACAGTAATTGAATGTTCACCTAATGCTTTCAGATCAATAATGGCGCGTAGTGATCGACCAATCAGGCGCTGGATTTCCATAGTGCGTCCACCCTGCTTGCCACGTGCTGCTTCACGGCCCATGCGTGAACTGGTTGAACGCGGTAACATACCGTATTCCGCTGTTACCCAGCCTTGCCCCTGTCCTCTCAGAAAGGGAGGTACCTTTTCTTCCACAGTGGCATTGCACAATACTTTGGTGTTGCCGAACTCCACCAATACGGAGCCTTCCGCATGGCAGGTATAGTTACGGGTCATTTTGATATTACGAAGTTCATCTGGGGCACGTTTACTTGGGCGCATTACTACTCTCCGGTGGGGAATAAATCAGAGAGGGAATTATACTCGCTCAGGCAGGCAAGTGAAGGTGTAATGAAAGAAAATTCAGGATTTCTTTAATTCGTGTTCGAATTGCTTGATGGTATTTTCAATTTCATCAATGGCTGAATCCAGCTTGTCCACTGAATCCATGGCACGTGATTTCACAGGTTCTTTTGTTATTTCGGGTTCAGTGCTTTTTATTTCGTCTGCGTGGTTTTCCTGTTGCCAATGTAAAGCAACAACAGTGATATTGTCACTTTGTGGATAGGTTATTTGTTCTGCGTTTTCAGCCATTGCATCAATAGCCGACTCAAGTGGTTTATT
>JAOUJV010000162.1 GCA_029882995.1 Gammaproteobacteria bacterium
ACTCTTGCTGTGCCTGTTGCAATCTTTTGACCAATACTGCGTCCGCTTGACAATACCTTGCCGCGTTTTTCTATATAAAAGGTTTCGGTCACTGCTGCCTTTTTTCGTGACTGCACTGTTTCAGGTCTGGCTTGCAGGATATAGATTTTATTGTCCAGCCCGTCTTTCGCCCATTCAATATCCATAGGCATATCCTTGCCTGCCTGACCGGTATAATGCTGCTCAATAATGGTGGCATAACTGGCCAGCTCCAGCACTTCATCGTCAGTCAGGGAAAAACGCATACGATCAGCTTCATCAACATGTATATTACGTGTCGATAATCCGGCCGCATCATCACGTGCATAAACCAGTTTGACTGCTTTCTCACCCAACTGTCGTTTCAGTATGGGGCGAAATTTTTTTCCCAGTTTTGGTTTGTAGACATAAAATTCGTCCGGGTTAACTGTGCCTTGCACAATGTTTTCTCCCAGACCATAAGCTGAGGTAATCAATACCACATCACGGAAACCACTTTCCGTATCCAGTGTAAACATGACACCGGAAGATCCGATGTCTGAACGAATCATTTTTTGCACACCAATGGAAAGTGCCACATCCATGTGCTCGAAGTGTTGATCAACACGATATGAAATTGCACGATCGGTAAATAACGATGCCAGTACCCGCTTGCAACAATAAAGTAAATTATTGACACCGCTGATATTAAGATAGGTTTCCTGCTGGCCGGCAAACGAGGCTGTTGGCAAATCTTCTGCTGTTGCCGAACTGCGAACTGCCACATCCGGTTCACTGCCGTACTCCTGTTCCATTAACGTATAGGCCTGCCGGATTTCCTCCGCCAGATCTTCCGGCATTTCACCATGCATGATCCAACTACGTATCAACTTTCCGGTGTTTCTCAGATCGGCAATATTTTTTATATTGAGTGATGCCAGTTCTGCACCAATGCGACCATGCAAATCATTACTTTCTATAAAATAGCGATAAGCATCTGATGTGATCGAAAATCCATTCGGTACCCGAATGCCGGCTGCTGACAATTTGCTGTACATCTCTCCCAGTGAGGCATTTTTCCCACCCACAAGTGCAACATCATCCAGGCCGGTCTCCGAGAATGGCTTTATGTATTTGAAATCAGCGGCTTGCTTCTTCTTCATGATCTAAACATAGCATAACACGTTGAATTTAGTACTGTTTATCTTTTCTTGACATAATAAGACATTCATATTACTTTTAAATAAGACGATTGTCTTATTTGTATCCCATAAAACCAAGGAGGCATGCAATGTCCGCTGTGATAAGTGAATTGAACACCGACACCAAGGAAAGACTTGATGACTATGTAAAACAATTGGTTAAGCGGCAATTTGAACAATATATGGACGAAAAGCTGGAAGGGAAAATACGTGAGATTGAAGAAAACAAAATCCCTACTATTGGCATTATTGCCACCAAAGGCACTATGGATATGGCCTATCCCCCGTTCATTCTGGCATCAACGGCGGCGGCGCTGGGTTGGGAAACATCCATTTTCTTTACCTTTTATGGGCTTGAGCTTCTGAAGAAGGATCTGGATTTAAAGGTGAGTCCTCTTGGAAACCCGGCGATGCCAATGAAAATGCCGTTTGGGCCTGAATGGTTTAAAAACATCAACTGGAATATGCCCAACACCCTGATGTCGAATATCCCCGGATTTGAAAATATAGCTACCTCGCTGATGAAAAAAACTATCAGTAGTAAGGGGGTTGCGAGCATTTCGGATCTGCGCGATGCCAGTCTGGAAGCAGGTGCAAAACTCTATGCATGCCAGATGACAGTTGATCTGTTTAATATGAAACAGGACGACTTTATCCCTGAAGTAGAAGGCTGGATCGGTGCCGCCAGTTATTTATCCACTTCACAGAAAAACGATATTTGTTTGTTCATCTAAATAACAGAAAGGAGAAATATCATGACAGAATTTCATGCAGAACTTGATACTAACGGGTTAAATTGCCCTCTTCCCATATTACGTGCAAAAAAGGCCATCCAGTCAATGGACGTCGGTCAGGTGCTTCGAATAAGTGCTACTGATCCAGGTTCAGTCAAGGACATGGAGGCTTTTTGTAAACAAACCGGTAATGAATTAATTGCATCATCTCAGGAATCAGATGCCTTTATATTCATGATCAGAAAACATTAGTCCCCCTCGATAGCCGATTTGCCCACAGTGGTTGCGGGTGAATCGGTTATCAAGTTTTTAAGGCTTTTCCTGTGTACCTTGAGCTGTAAATCCCTATAATATGGTTATCAAAACTACCCGTTCTAATGAAGCTATGGGCGCAAAAGGTGAAGCGAACCGCCAGCATATTGTTGATGTTGCGGACAATCTGTTTTATCAGAAAGGCTATAACCAGACCTCCTTTACAGATATTGCCGAGGCCTCGGAAATTCCGCGTGGTAATTTCTACTACTACTTCAAAACCAAGGATGAGATTCTGCTTGC
>JAOUJV010000163.1 GCA_029882995.1 Gammaproteobacteria bacterium
GATGACTTCAAATGACTTTCCGGTAATATCTTTGTACCACTGTCCGATTTTTGGCTGACTGTTTTGCATCACGGTTCCTTTATCATCATTGTTATTGCCGAATGCTGGTGGAAAGCAAGCCACCCCCTAAGAAGACCACTTTCTGGGTACAAAGTCTAATATGAAGCTTTCATCTTTGTCACTAGTAATTATGTCAATGTGGTACATAATCATTTGCTTAATATCAATAAAAACAACAAGTTATAAATAAGGCTGAAAAATATTATTTATAGAATAGTCGAAATTAACCATATTATGAACATGGTCTTTTGAAATACCGAACTTTGGTCAAATTGCCGGAAAAACAGGCAAGTGATGAAACTGGTCTCAATTTGGGTGTGAATTTGGTCACAACCCGTAACAATTCAATAAATTGGCTGAAATCAGGATTAAAGCAAGGGTCTAGAATACCGTTAAACATATACGCGTAACAGGTTTAAAACCTGCTTTAATCAGTGGCTTACGGTTTGGGTAAACCGGCGGAATTCCCTGATTGAGCTGTAGTTTAAGCTTGTCAATCCAATTGGCTTAACAGACAGGAAAGAAAAGGATGGGAGCACCCAAACAAAAAATGGATGACGAATTGCTCCGTCGCCTTGTGCCGCTTAATGCATTGAGTGATGAAAACTTCAATGTGCTTTGCGGAAAACTGTCTGTTGAGGAAATACGTTCCGGTGATGTTGTATTCAAGGCCGGCGATAAGGACAATCGCTCAATTTATCTTTTGTCGGGGAAACTTGTTCTGGTTGACCGGCATGGAAAGAAAGAACTGATTGAATCCGGTTCCGAACAATCCCGATTCCCGGTCGCGCATCACTTCCCGCGCCAATATTCAGCCACAGCAAAAGGGCAGGTCCTGCTTGTCCGTGTTGAGTCAGCCATGCTTGATTCGCTATTGACTGCTGATGAAACCGAAATTTATGAAGTGTCTGAATTGCATGAAGAGGAAGAAGGCGACTGGATGACGAGGATGCTCAATTCCAAGGCATTCGAAAAACTCTCTCCATCAAATCTGCAAGCCCTGTTCATGCATATGGATGAAATCTCAGCCAGCAGTGGTGATGTCATTATCCATGAGGGAGATGAGGGTGATTATTATTACACCATCAAGGAAGGTCAGGTTGAAATTACACGTCAGCTATTAAACAAACCGCAACCTGCCGCATTAGCGGTAATGGGGCCTGGTGAAGCATTTGGCGAAGAGGCACTGATTTTTGGTTCCAGACGAAATGCAACAGTGACCATGAAAACAGATGGTTCACTAATGCGTGTTAACAAGGAACACTTTGAGAAACTGCTGAAAGAACCCTTGATCAATACAGTGCCGGTTTCAAAGGCAATTTCCATGATAGAAGGTGGTGCTGTTTGCATTGATGTACGCACACCGCAGGAATTCCAGAATGAGTCATTGCGCGGCAGTAATAATATTCCAATGAATCGTTTGAGGAATATGCTCAAACAAATGAATCCGGACAGAACTTATATCCTGTGTTGTGAAACCGGCAACCGCAGCTCTGTCGGTGCCTTTTTAATGGCACAACGTGGTTTTGATGCGCTGGTGATGGAAGGCGGGCTAATGAATATCCCGTCAGATGTATTCAATCGATTGAGATCATCTGCATCCAGTTCCAGTACTGAAGCACCAAAACAAACTGATGAAAAGGGGCAGGGCGCTGAAATCGTCAAGTTCAGTGATGGTAAGCCAATCGAGGATCAAGCCGCATTAAAGGCAGAAAAGGAAAAATTCAGGGCACAGGCAGAGGTAGAAAAAAAGAAAGCACTTGAAGAGGCCATGCGTATCAAGGCCGAAGCTGAAGCCATGAAGAAACAGGCTCAGGAAGAACTTGCAAAACTCAAGGCCAGTACAGAAACAGCACGCAAACAGGCAGAAGAGGAAGCCGCACGTATGCGTGAAGAAGCGGAAGCAGCGCGCAAACAGGCTGAGGAAGAAACTAAAAAGCTGAAACTACAACGTGAACAATTGATCTCCCGAGCCAAGGAAGAGTCTGAAAAATTAAAAGCATTAACTGAAGAGGAAAGAAAGAAGGCGCTGGCGGAAGCAGAAAGTTTACGTGCAAAGGCAAGAGCTGAAGCAGAAGAATTAAAAATAAAGGCCAGCAAGGAAATTGAAGAAGCAAAGAAAGAAGCTGATCAACTGAAGCAGGAGCAGGAGCAGGCAAGGAAACAGGCTGAAGAGTCAGCCAAGAAACTCAAACAGGAAATGGATGAGTTAAAAAAGAAAGGCGAAGAGGCAACACGTCTTAGAGCCGAGGCCGAACAGGCTCGTTCCAATGCAAACAAGGAAGCAGAGCGTTTACGTAAAGAAGCACTTGATGAGCAGGAAAAGGCACGCAAGGAAGTTGAGCGTTTACGTGCAGAGGGCGAAGAAACCAAACGTTCTGTTGAGGAAGAAATTAGCCAGTTAAAAGTTGCAGCCG
>JAOUJV010000009.1 GCA_029882995.1 Gammaproteobacteria bacterium
ATGGGATAAAAATAGCCCTCTTCCTCCTCCTAAATGGATAGAAGAAGAAATTTCAAAATTTACGCAGTCTGTTGAATACTTAATAAGTGGCAAACGCGGAAAATGTATTGACATGCTGTCTACCATCAGAGATGCTGAATTTACAAACTGGTATATTGAACATGGACAAATGTCTGGTAAACATCGAAAAAACCTTTTAGGAATAAAAAAGCCAGAATTGTTAAAAGAAAACCTCCGAGACCCACTAAGAGCACCAAAAAAATTTCAGAATGAGGTATTTGCTCGGGACAATTATCATTGCCGCTACTGCGGATCAAGACTTATTTCACAAAAATTCATTAAGTTATTTATACAAGCACTTGACTCGGATATTTTTAAAAGAGGCAAAACCAACCTCACTACTCATGGAATAATTCATGCAACTTGGCCTGTTGCTGACCATGTAATACCCTGGAATATTGGTGGTAAAACAAACCCTGATAATCTAGTGAGTTCTTGTGCCACATGCAACTATGGAAAAGATGGTTATACATGTGAGCAATTAGGTATACTTAACCCATTCGAACAGCCTCCTGTTGCTGACGATTGGGATGGACTTATATCTAAAGAGCTACATATTAAATCGTATAACAATGTGCTTAAATAAAGTGCTCCGCACGGGATGCATAAAAAGCATGTGCCATTTATTTATAACGTTAAACTTTTTTTACTTCCCCTGACTTTAAATATTGACTGTAGTCACCCAGTATTTCTGCATGATCAAAAACCAGTTTCGGCAGGTTATCAAGTGAAAACACGTCCAGGTGCTTGGCATCATCGGCAGCTCTGGGTGTACCGCTTGCTTCTGCAATATAAACCGCACTGATGGTATGACCACGTGGATCGCGTTTGGGATCAGAATAGCAACCCAGAAGGGTTTTGAGTTTCACATCGAGTGAGGTTTCCTCCATTGCTTCACGTACTGCGGCCTGTTCAAGCGTTTCACCGATATCGACAAACCCGCCCGGTATGGCCCAGCCGAAGGGTTCATATTTTCTTTCAATCAGGACAAAAGGTCTTCCCGGTTTATCGACAAGTTCAATAATGGTATCAACAGTAATGGCAGGTGTTTCGGGTCTGGGCATGGTATAGTTATACCACTTTATTTTGTGTTTGTTGATATTGTTTTAATGATTACCTTGACCCCACAACTGGTTTCCCTGTCCCGCATTGGTTTGATTGTTTGCCTTGTTATTGTGACGGCATTGACTGTGTTGCCGTTACAGGAATTTCCTCCTGCTGAAAACATCAATGACAAGGTGAGTCATTTGCTGGCATTTCTTGCATTGGCGATGGTGGCTGATTATTCATTTCCAAAAAGCGGATTTATAATTCCCAAAGGTTTACCATTGCTGGCCTATGGTATTGGTATCGAGATTGTGCAGTCTTTTATTCCCTACCGTAGTTTCTCTGTTCTGGATATGGTTGCCGATGCTGCAGGGTTACTGGTTTATATGTTACTTATTCCCGTTCTAAATCGTATTATTATCAGATAAAAAAGAGTGAATAAAATGAAGAAAACAATCATTGTATTTTTAATATCGAGTCTCGCTTATGCAGTACAGGCGGCTGAGGATAAACCCGAAAACACATTGGGATTATCAGACAGTGTCAGTGTTTTACTGAAAGCAGAAATGAATGAAATAAAAAAAGGCATGGAATCACTGGTGTTTGCGATGGCTTCCGGTAACTGGAAACAAATACAGGAAACCGGTCACCGGATTAAACACAGTTACATAATGAAAAACAAACTGACAGAATCACAGAAACATGAGCTGCATGCAAAACTGCCTGCCCAGTTCAGGGAGATTGATAAAAAGTTTCATTATTATGCCGGTATGCTTTCACATGTGGCAGAAGAAAGGGATATTGAACTGGTTAATTTCTATTTTGCCAAAATGAACGAGTCTTGCATGCACTGTCATTCAAAATTTGTTACAAACCGGTTTGAGGGTTTCAGGCAGGGTAACAAGCATGAGCAGCATGACCATTAGTATATAATTTTGGTGATTTTCTTGATCAAGAGCAAGGTTCTGGCCAGATTCAGGCTTAAAATTGGTCAGGCAAGTGGGGCGAAATTTTAGTAAGGAGTATACAGGCTATGAAAAATAAGTATGTAATGGTATTGGCTGGCATTTTGTCTATATCACTGGTGTCGTGCGCTACAACACCAAAACCTGATATGAAGATGCTTAAACAAGAGGCTGTCAGTATCGTCAAGAAATTTGGTGGTACTTTAAAACCGCAGCTCGGGAAGGCACTTAAATCTGGCGGTCCGGTTCATGCGATTGAAGTTTGCTCTAAAAAAGCGCCTGAAATTGCAGACAAGTTAAGTGCGGAAACAGGCTGGTCAGTAAAACGGGTCAGTCTCAAGGCGCGTAACAGTAAAACGGCCATACCGGATGAATGGGAAAGAAAAATCCTGAAACAATTTGATGAGCGTCAGGCCAGTGGGGAACCTGCTGAAAGAATTGCATATGCTGAAATTGTGGATGGTCGTTACCGATTTATGAAGGCTCAAGGTGTGGAAGCTGTTTGCCTGAATTGTCATGCGGCTAATATTAAAACCGAAGTTGAGGCTGCTTTAAAACAGCATTACCCGGATGATAATGCACGCGGCTATTCGCTTGGCCAAATTCGTGGTGCATTCAGCCTTTCAAAGGATCTGTAAACCACCTTGTGGATAAAACAAAAAACCCGCCTATGGCGGGTTTTAAATTTAAACTTCTTTATTACCTGGGAGCGGTTTATTTTATTTTTGCTTCCTTGTACATCACATGCTGACGCACAACAGGATCAAATTTTTTCATTTCAAGCTTTTCTGGTTTGGTACGCTTGTTTTTTGAAGTGGTATAAAAGTGTCCGGTGCCAGCACTGGAGACCATTCTGATTTTTTCACGTGCACTCTTTGCCATGATCTGTCTCCTTAAACCTTCTCACCACGTGCGCGGATTTTATCCAGCACAGTGTCGATACCAAGCTTGTCGATAATACGCATGCCGTTGGAACTGACGCGTAGTTTTATATAACGCTTTTCAGCTTCTACCCAGAAACGATGCATATGCAGGTTTGGCAGAAAACGGCGGCGTGTCTTGTTGTGTGCATGCGATACGTTGTTCCCTGACATAGGACGCTTGCCTGTCACCTGACATACTCTGGACATTTTAACTAACTCCTCAAAACCGGTTATTCTATTCACGCCCCTCTGGACGCAGAGCCGTGCTTTATACCAGAGTCCCCCAAAAGTTACAAGCAGCGAGATCGGCCGGATGTCCTATCCTGTTGATTTTTATATCAATCCATATTCAGCAAAGGAATAGGCCGGACCATCTCCGATAATCAGGTGATCCAGCACCCGGATATCGACCAGCGCCAGCGCCTCTTTCAATCGGCGTGTCAGGTGCTTGTCGGCCTCACTCGGTTCCGAAATCCCTGAGGGATGATTATGGGCAAAAATCATGGCGGCCGCGTTATGAACCAGCGCTTGCTTGACGACTTCACGCGGGTGCACACTGGCACCATTTAATGTGCCTCGGAAAAGCTCTTCGCAGTGGATGACTCGATGCCGGTTATCCAGATACAGGCAGGCAAAGACTTCATGCGGCAAGTCACGCAGGCGTGCAGTCAGGTAACGGCTAGTGGTCTCGGGACTGTTCAGGGTGTCACCGTGTTGCAGGGTTTCATACAGGTGGCGGCGCGCCATTTCGAGCACGGCCTGAAGCTGGATGTATTTGGCATCACCGAGTCCGTGGCTTTGGCAAAATCGATCACGATCGGCATTAAGCAGGGCGCGCAGACTGCCATGCTCTACCAGAAGTTCACGCGCCAGATCAACGGCGGTCTTGCCACGTACACCGGTACGCAGGAAAATGGCGAGAAGTTCGGCATCCGAGAGTGCGGACGGGCCGCGGGTGAGGAGTTTTTCGCGCGGGCGTTCGGCCACAGGCCAGTCAGTGATGGGCATAATTTAACCTCCATGTTAAAAATATGATGTATTTCAATTTATTACATATAAAGTTAGTGCTTACTAACTGAACATCCTGTCCATAATGGATTACACTGTACCCTATATGAAAAGATTGACCAATAAACACATCGTGTTGGGCGTGACCGGCAGTATCGCCGCCTATAAGAGCGCTGATCTGGTACGCAAACTCAAAACAGCGGGTGCCGAGGTGCATGTGATCATGACCAAAGGCGCGACCGAGTTTATTACCCCCCTGACTATGCAGGCAGTCTCAGGCAATGAGGTACACCAGAGCTTGCTGGACGAAAAGGCAGAAGCCGGGATGGGCCATATCCAGCTTGCACGTTGGGCTGATCTGGTACTGATAGCACCTGCCAGTGCTGATTGTTTGTCGAGGTTAGTGCTGGGTCGAGGCGATGATTTACTGGGCGCTGTATGTCTGGCATCAACATCACCATTGGCGGTTGCACCAGCCATGAATCAGGCCATGTGGAAAGATCCGGCAACACAGGAGAATGTGGCGAAATTAAAAACCCGTGGGATTCATATACTGGGTCCGGCGGAAGGTGAGCAGGCTTGTGGTGATACCGGTCCTGGCCGGATGCTCGAACCGGATGATCTGGTAACGGAAGTAGAAGGCTTGTTCGAGAGCGGCATCCTGTCTGGTGTGAAAGTGATGGTGACGGCCGGCCCGACTCAAGAGGACATCGATCCGGTGCGCTTCATCAGTAACCGCAGTTCGGGCAAGATGGGTTATGCATTGGCACAAGCGGCGGTTGAGGCCGGTGCGGAAGTGATTCTGGTGAGCGGCCCGACCAGTTTGCCAATACCGGACAGAACAAGACGCATTGATATACGTTCTGCACGTGAAATGCATGATGCCGTACATGCGGAAATCAAGGATATTGATATTTTTATTGGTGCAGCGGCTGTGGCTGATTATCGACCAATTGAAGCAGAAGCCGGCAAGATCAAGAAAGATAGCGACACATTAACATTACAAATGACCAAAACAGAAGACATTCTGGCTTCCGTTGCCGGTCTTAAAGACAGACCTTATATGGTAGGTTTTGCTGCTGAGACGGATAATCTGGAAGCCAATGCACTTAAAAAGCTGAATGCCAAACAGCTTGATATGATTGCCGCCAATCGGGTGGGAGAGGATCCTACAGGTGGAACACTGGGATTCGAGAGTGATGAAAATGCATTGAGCGTGTTCTGGCAGGATGGCAATAAGGAATTGAGCCGTATGCCTAAATCACAATTAGCTCGAATTCTGGTTGAATTGATTGCCCGTCGTTACAAGAGTGAGCACAATATTATTCGGCCCGAATCCTTCGGCTAGCCTCGGGACAGAGCAATTCAGACTTGGCCAGCCAAGGCCAGTTTCGGTTATAGTTAGTACCTTATAAAAATATAACAACGCAAAAGCAGGTAGGACCATGACAAAAATCCAGCTCAAGATCCTTGATTCCCGTATTGGTAATGAATTTCCTGTCCCCGACTATGCCACTGACGGCTCGGCCGGGATGGATTTACGTGCCTGTGTCGATGAACCACTTGAGCTCAAGCCAGGCCAGACAGAACTTATTCCGACCGGTATGGCGATCCACATTGATGATCCGACACTGGCTGCAGTGATTTTGCCGCGCTCGGGTTTGGGTCATAAGCATGGCATTGTCCTTGGCAATCTGGTTGGACTTATTGATTCGGATTATCAGGGGCAACTATTTGTGTCCTGCTGGAATCGGGGTGATACCACTTTTACCGTTAATGCCGGTGAACGCATTGCCCAACTTGTGTTTGTACCGGTAGTTCAAGCTGCATTCGAAGTGGTCGATAACTTTGATGAATCACTGCGTGGTGTAGGTGGATTCGGGCATACGGGCACGCAATAACGGAGCTAACGGACTTCATGGCCAAACAAAAAGAAACCAAAGCCGCAGACAATAAAAAACAAAGCAAACCGGAAAGCACCAAGGGACTGATCACCATTGATCGTCTGGTAATGCGTACTTTCCTGATTGCATCGATTTTGCTGGCAATCGCCACTGCGGCTACGCATTTCATGAGCGCCCTGCGTGCCAATGATTTCAGAACACAACAAACCACGATCACCGCAAATGGTCTGGCAGGTCAGGCCAGTGCCATTATTAATAGCTATAACGGGATAATGAATGCATTGGCAAATGATGCCGGCGTCGTCAGTGCCATTGCGAGTGACTCTGCCAGAACAGCAAAGGAACAGGAACTCAGTGCCTTGTTTCCTTCAGCTGCAAGAATCAAATTACTCACCACTGGTCCACATGAAGTGGATAACACAATAACACCACAACTGGGTTATGCCTGTATCGCGATGGTAGAACAGGCGGAAAAACAAAAAGGGATAGTGTCAGCCGAAGTGCATCAGTTAGGTAACACACATCAGCATATCGATCTTGTTCAACGCATCATGTCATCTGACGGACAAACTGTGGCCGGTACCCTGCTGATCAGTTTAAAAGTGCCTGAATTTAAAAATGTAATAGGTAAAACAAATCTTGGCTCCGGTTATATGGAACTGCGTCAATATACAGGGAATGAATTTGTTGCCCTGATCAAGAATGGTAATAACAGTCTGGCGTCGAGCGATCCGGATGCAATAGTCAATGTCGCGGGAACCACATGGAAAGTAGCTTACTGGGGTGAGGAAATGAACTGGAGCCTGTTGTCACCGGAACAGACAATGGTCTGGGGCGTGATACTGGGTTCTGTGTTGTTACTTGCCATGGTTTCGTTTGCATTCAAGAAAACATTGAACAACACCATACGTAATGATCTGGTTGTGATTATTAATCTCGTCAAGGACATTGCATCAGGAAAACTAAAATCAAATTACAACGTACGTTTGTACGGTTTCCGTGGCGCGATTGAAAACCTGATCCGTATGGCGCCGGAGTTTGGTGTCAGAAATGCAGCACCAAAGATACAGACACATGCACCATCAGTAGATGAACCATCTGACAACGATATTGAAGAAGCATCACTCGAACCGGAAGAAGTCGCACCGGATTTAATTTTTCAGGACAAGGCAGGTATACAAGTGGAAGAAGTAGATGAATCAGGAGCAGTTGCCAAAGTGCCTGCAAGTATTTTCAAGGCTTATGATATTCGCGGTATTGTAGGGGATACGCTGACACCGGCAATTGCCCGTGAAATAGGACGTGCGATTGGCAGTGAGGCCTACGAGCGTGGGCAACAAAGTATTATTGTTGCACGTGATGGTCGCTTGTCTGGTCCCAAGATCATTGAAAACCTGATTAAGGGTTTGCGTGAAACCGGGCGTGATGTCATTGATATCGGTATGGTACCGACACCGGTTCTGTATTTTGCAACACAATACCTGAACACCGGTTCCGGCATCATGGTTACCGGCAGTCACAACCCGCCGGATTATAATGGTTTCAAAATGGTATTGCGTAATGAAACATTGTCTGGCGAAGCAATTCAGGGTCTGCGTAAACGTATTGAGGCCGGTAACTTTTTAAGTGGTGATGGCGGTCTTGAAAGTGTTGATGTCGTCAATGATTATCTTGAACGCATTACCAGTGATATCAATCTTGCCCGTCCGATGAAAGTTATTCTGGATTGCGGAAATGGTGTGGGTGGATCGGTTGCGCCACGTTTGTTACAGGCATTGGGTTGTGAACTGACTGAACTGTATTGTGAAGTGGATGGCAACTTCCCGAATCACCATCCTGATCCGAGTGATCCGAAAAATCTACTGGACCTGATCAAGGCAGTAAAGGAACAGGGCGCTGATGTCGGTCTGGCACTGGATGGTGACGGTGATCGTCTTGGTGTGATTGATGCCGATGGCAATGTGATCTGGGCCGATCGTCAGATGATGTTATATGCAAAAGATGTATTGTCACGTAATGCCGGCGCCATGATCATTTATGACATCAAGTGCACGAACAATCTGGGCACCGTTATCCAGCAGGCCGGTGGCACACCGTTAATGTGGAAAACCGGTCATTCCTTTATCAAGGCCAAGTTGGCTGAAACCGGTGCGTTACTGGCCGGTGAAATGAGCGGACACATTTTCTTCAAGGAACGCTGGTTTGGTTTTGATGATGCACTCTATACGGCTGCGCGTTTACTTGAAATTCTGGCAGCGGACAAACGTACCTCAACAGAAATTTTTGCAAGCCTGCCATCTGCTGTCAGTACACCGGAACTCAAGGCCGATACAACGGAAGGTGGACAATTTACCTTTATTGAAAAATTTGTTGCACAGGCCAGTTTTGAAGGTGCCGTGCTGACCACTATTGACGGACTGCGTGCCGATTTTGAAGATGGCTGGGGATTGGTGCGTGCTTCCAATACAACCCCGTGTCTTGTGATCCGGTTTGAAGCCAAGACACCACAGGCACTGAAACGTATTCAGGAAGAATTCCGCAAATCAATGCAGGCAGTGGATTCGAGTCTCAGCTTGCCGTTTTAATATTGCAGGGTGGTCTCATCTGGAACCTCAAAGGGATTCAAGATTAGATCGTTGCTTCACACACCGATAAATCATCTGTTTTCGACAACCTTGCCATGAAGGTCTAAAATGCAGGGCTATTGTGAAACATCCATAAAATTATTTTCTGGAATACGACATGCTTGATAGAACAGCTGGAATGAACATTGCCAAGGTCCTGACCGAAGCGTTGCCTTATATTCAACGTTTTCAGGGACAGACCGTGGTAATCAAATATGGCGGTAATGCCATGGTCGATGAAGCCCTGAAAAGCGGTTTCGCGCGTGACGTCGTGCTTATGAAACTGGTTGGTATCAATCCGGTCATTGTGCATGGCGGTGGACCCCAGATCGGTGACTTGCTCAAAAAGATCGGTAAGGAAAGCGAGTTTGTCGATGGTATGCGTGTGACTGACAGTGAAACCATGAGTATCGTTGAAATGGTACTGGGTGGGCAGGTCAACAAGGAAATTGTCAGCCTGATCAATCAGCATGGCGGCAAGGCGGTGGGATTGACCGGTAAGGACGGTAATCTTATCAAGGCCCGTAAAATGACCTTTACCCGTAGCGCGCCGGAAATGAATACCCCTGAAATTATCGACATTGGTCACGTTGGTGAAGTGGCCGAGATCGATCCCGACGTGGTCGATATGCTGGTCAATGACGACTTCATTCCGGTGATAGCCCCGATTGGTGTTGACGAAAAAGGTCAGGCCTACAATATCAATGCCGATCTGGTGGCCGGTCGTATGGCAGAAACCTTATGCGCGGAAAAGCTTATATTGTTGACTAATACGCAGGGTCTGCTAGATAAAGAGGATAGGCTTTTAACAGGTCTCGACTCCGGGCAGGTCGATGAACTGATAAAAGACGGGACCATACATGGAGGCATGCTACCGAAGATCCGCTGTGCGCTGGATGCTGTTCACGCTGGCGTAACGACTTCGCATATTATTGATGGTCGTGTTGAACATGCGGTTCTTCTAGAGATTTTTACAGACGAAGGAGTGGGAACACTAATAAAGTCGTAAAAACAACAGGGGGGCTTGGTCATGCAATTATTAGCCGGCACTACCGAACACCGTGGTACACGTCGTCAACAAATTCTGGAAGCACTTGCCAGAGAACTGGAAGTCAATCCGGGATCAAGAATCACCACCGCCAGTCTGGCGAAATCCGTCGGCGTTTCTGAAGCCGCACTTTATCGACACTTTTCCAGCAAGGCACGTATGTTTGACGGGCTGATTGAATTTACCGAAGACACGGTTTTCGGTTTAATCAATAAAATTCTGTCAGATGATTATGATGCGATAAAGCGCTGCCACAAGATCTGCAATCTGCTACTGACATTCTCCGAGCGCAATCCTGGCATTACCCGTATCCTGATGGGTGATGCACTGGTTGGTGAAACCAGCCGGTTGCGATCGAGGGTAAGCAAACTGTTTGATCGACTGGAAACCCAGTTCAAGCAAATCCTGCGTGAGGGGCAACTGCATTCAGAAATTGCACCGGATTCACAGGTGCAGGTTGTTGCGGAATTACTGGTCTCTGTTGTGGTGGGACGACTTAATCAGTATGTGCGCAGTGAGTTTATGCACAAACCGACAGAACGCTGGGAAGAACAATGGTATATGTTGTCAGCCGGTATTAATGCTGTGCAACATCCCCTTTAAGTTCATTAAAGCGTTCGATGTCACTTTCAAACTGAAGTTTGATGTCTTCCTTTTCCTTTTGTTTTTCATCAATCAGATCTTTCTGACGATCAATCTTGCCCTGCGTTAAATCCATGTCTTCCTGTAATACCTTGGGCAATGGTTTGCCGGTACGTTCATAGTGAGCGGCCTGTGTCTTCAAACCTTCCATTGCTTTCACCAGACTTGCTATTTTGTCATTGGCGAGCTTAATGCTGGAATCGACAGCGCGTATTTTGCCATCGCGCGCCATTATCATGTCGTCGGTATTACTGTAAGTACTTAGCAGGGCATGATCATATCTTGCCTGTAATTCCGCTTTCTTTTTATTGGACTGTTCAATTGCCTTCAGGCGTGCCGCCTCTTTCAGTTCTTCAACAGTCTTGGCTCTTTCAACCTTGTCGACAACACGACCTTCCACATTCACTTCTTCGTGCCCCTTTTGTGCATATTCCGGTGGCACGACATTACCGCATTCACGAATGCCTTCCTTGTTGGTCCAGCACTTGAAAGTTTTTTTACCGGAAGAATTGGCCTGTGAAATCTGTGCAACACCAAACATAAAGATTGCAGTTACAAGAAGGGAAAAAATCTTTTTTAGACGTCTGCTTTTGAACATGATATACACCATAACTAATTACATTAATTGATTATAGAGGAACGTACACACAACAACATGGATTACCTTGATCAATTACTGTTGTTTATCATTTCCCTGATTGCCAATGCCTTCTCGGCCTTCTCCGGTGGCGGTGCCGGCCTCATCCAGTTGCCTGCACTCATCTTCCTTGGGCTTCCCTTTGGTATTGCTCTCGCCACCCATAAAGTTGCCTCTATAGCTTTAGGTATCGGCGCCACAATACGTCACTTGAGGGAAAAATCACTTGGATTTCCGCTGGTTATCACCATGTTGGTATCCGGTGTCCCCGGCGTCATCCTCGGTGCCAGCCTGATTTTGCAAGTGCCTGAACGCATGGCAGAAATCGCTCTCGGTGTTTTGACCATGGGATTGGGATTATATTCCTGGTTCAATCCCGGGCTTGGCCAAAACCATGAACCACGTCACGAAAACAGGATGGGATATTTTATCGGCGGCAGCGTCCTGTTTGGTATTGGCATACTGAATGGATCACTCACTTCCGGCACCGGCTTGTTTGTCACCATGTGGCTGGTGCGCTGGTTTGGTCTTGATTACAAACGCGCCGTTGCATATACACTTGTTATGGTCGGCACTACATGGAACGGTACCGGCGCACTCACACTCGGTATCCTCGGTGAAATTAAATGGACATGGTTACCGGCGTTATTGCTTGGATCATTAATTGGTGGTTATGTTGGGGCGCACATGGCAATTAAGAAAGGGAATAAGTGGATCAAGAGGGGATTCGAAGTTGTGACATTGTTGATTGGGGTTAAGTTGATTATTGGTTAGTTTTTTTATTCCTTCCCCCTTTATGGGGGAAGGTTAGGATGGGGGTATAAAAGGTTTACCGACTTTGTCGGCGCTTAATTTCTTATGCGGGGATTCGCCCCCGCACGACGAAACACTTTTCTCTTGGGTGCGCAAGAGAAATACCCACAGGGCACAAGAGTATTCAAAAGAGAAGGGTGCCCAACGTCACAGAAATCTCCTCGTTGTACAGTCCAAATCCAGATGAATCACAACTCGCGCGCGAGCCTTCGGCTCACACCGGCTCGAACAAGGTGATTCATTATTTCTGGATTTGGACTGTACAACGAGGCTGTGCCGGATGGGATGGAACTATCGTCTGCTTTCGGCCAACAGCGGACATTCAGGAATATTGGTGCTTTTCCACCCCACCCATGTTTGTAGTGGCGAATTTAAGTACTAAGTTGACTGGCTGTTAGTTAAACAATGCATTACTTATTAAGCCCGCTAGGGCTCCAAAGCTTAAACAAATTGCAAACCCGAAAAAACCATCGATAACTAAAGTGCGATAATAAATTCCTTTTTCAGTAAATTCTTTTTTTCGCCAACCATATAAAGGGTCAAAAAATTTAAACCTTGGAAGTTCCGGTTTCATTTCACTGTGCATCTTTAGTAGATTTAAAGACAATCTAAAAAAGAAAAAAACAGTCAAAAACCAGCTTAGTACAAAGCTTGCAAGAATACTTATTCCTGATAAAAGTTTTAACCCAGAGATAGCTATATATTCAACGATACTTTGATTTTCGTATATATTCTTCCAAAATAACACCAATAGCACGATTGAAATAATTATCGTTATTATCAGGATATAAATAGAAAGCCTTTTGAGAAGATAAAGTATATTTTTTTTATTTACTAACGGCTTTCCAAAAAATCCATTCATTTTTCATCCTGTTAAATAGAGTGACTACTTTCGGCCAGAAGCTGACGTTCAACAGTTAACCTAAGGGGCATGCTTTTGGCTTGTTTTTTTGCACTGTAAGATTTCTTGTAATCTCTTGTGATGTTCTGTTTTATCTACGCCCTTTGGCGTACTATTGATTTTATCGATTAATGCAGCAGCCTCTAATGTGTACTTGCAACCTGCTGTAGCAATAACGCGGCACTGCCAAAAATAGTTCATTCGTTGTTCCCATTGAGAATGCGTTACCCTATTAGGCTCTAGTTTGGATACTAAGTTTACACAATGTGTTTCTGCGTCCTTCTTTCTTTTAATGCATTCACTCTCTGTAATTCCGTATTCTGCAACTTCCTTTGGGCTACACTGGGTAAAATTATCAACTCCGATAATATTTACCAGATTCTCCCTGAAAAGGGTATATTCTTCCTCTGCGAAGGACTCAGCCGAAAAGAAGATTAGTAATAACGCAAGTAGTCTCATTTTTTGCACACTAGCGATTAGTATATCAGCAAATCTTGACGATGAATTCACCACATTTTTTATTAATATACTTAATGTCTGCTTCGGGTCGCTTTCCGACCTGTCGCTTACCGGCCAGAAGCAGACATTATCTGTAAAGGTTTTCTTTTTGGCTCTCAGCCTTAATCACTCTTTTTTCGATTGGATCCACAATGGCAGTAGTTGTCAGGGCAATACATATAAATCCAAAAAATAAAACAGCATATTTGCTTTTAAACAATGTTTCTTTGGAGCTAAAGTATTGCCAAAGCATCCCAATAAAGAATCCTGGCGCCGTTGCAAGTGCGCCACCATGCCACATATCTGGCAGGAGCTCTCCAGTGGGAGTCTTCATAACTGATACTATGGTTCCAATAACTTGACAAATTCCAACCACCAATAGAATTCTCCATATTGGCTTAATCATATTCCACTGCTTTTTTAATGAAATATGCTGCTTGTCGGTAAAGAAAAGAATTGTGTATAGAATTAAACTAATATTCCCTATTATTAAAAAAGCAGTACTCGTATATTTTAGAATTTTTACTTCCGGATAATAGTAAACATTTATATGATGCGTTATAAACATCAATAAAACGGATATTAATGCTATCAACATGCAATATCCTATTAGTGGTAATTTTCCTTTTTTCATGGTTTTATTATTTTAGACTCAATGTCCGCTTTGGGTCGAAAGCAGACTTTTGATGTTTCTACTTTATGCCGTATTTTTCCCTGTATGACTGAATCGCATCTAATGATCCTGACATATGTGATTTTGTTTTGAGGTATTCGATCAGGTTTTCGAGTTTGATGATGCTGGCAACTCTTAGGCCATACATTTGTTCGACTTCTTGAATGGCGGAGGTATTTTTCTGGCCGACTTCTTGTCTGTCGAGTGCGATTAAGACACCGGCAGTTTTTGCGCCTTGCAGTTTGATGATGTCGACGGATTCGCGTACTGATGTGCCGGCAGAGATCACGTCATCAACGATTAATACTTTTCCTTTGAGTTCTGATCCAACAATGATGCCGCCTTCACCATGGTCTTTGGCTTCTTTACGGTTGAATGCGTAGGGTATGTCGCGGTGGTGGTTTTCAGCCAATGCGATGCTCATGGTGGAGACGAGTGGGATACCTTTGTAGGCAGGGCCATAGACCATGTCGTATTCGATGCCGGAGTGGATGATGGCTTCGGCGTAGTATTTGCCGAGCTTTGCCAGACTGCCGCCGGTGTTGAACAGGCCGGAGTTGAAAAAGTAGGGACTGATGCGTCCGGATTTGAGTGTGAATTCGCCAAAACGCAGGACGTTGATGTCGAGGGCAAATTCGATAAATTCATATTGATAATCTTGCATGAATATTCCTGAAACGAAGGTAAATAAGTGAAAACTCCGTTATTATACGTAAAAAAACAATAAGGCAGGAAAAAGATTTAATGCGTGTAATCAGTGTTAATACCAACGGTATTCGGGCGGCGGCGAAAAAAGGTTTTTTTGAATGGTTGGCACGGCAAAAGGCCGATGTGGTGTGTATTCAGGAGACCAAGGCGCAGGAGCATCAGCTTTCTGACGGTATTTTTAAACCCAAGGGGTTTCATTGTTATTACTTCGATGCCGAGAAAAAGGGCTACAGCGGTGTGGCGATTTACAGCAAAAAAGAGCCGGATAAGGTCACCAACGGGCTCGGTTGGGGACGCATGGATTCGGAAGGTCGCTGGATTCAGGCCGATTTTGGCAAGTTGAGTGTGGTGTCATTTTATTTGCCTTCCGGCTCTGCGAGTGAAGAACGTCACGCCGATAAAATGAAATTCATGAAACGGCTGGAAAAGGATCTGCTTGCCATGCGCCGCAAAAAACGTGAATACATTATTTGCGGTGACTGGAACACAGTGCATAAGGAAATAGATATTAAAAACTGGAAGAGTAATCAAAAGAATTCCGGTTGTACGCCCGCCGAACATGAGTGGCTCGATTGGTTATTCGGCAAGGCCGGGTTTGTCGATGCATTTCGTGTGGTGAACCAGAAACCGGATCAATATACCTGGTGGTCAAATCGCGGTAATGCGCGCGCGAACAACGTGGGTTGGCGTATAGACTATCATGTAATAACACCGGGACTTAAAGACAAGGTATTAAAGGCGTCAGTTTATAAAGAAAAATGGTTTTCGGATCATGCGCCATTGACGATTGATTACGATTACAAATTATAGAAAGGGAAGTAATCAGGATATTTAAAGAGGAAAGGAATGGATACATATAAGATTAAGGAACCTGATGACAAGTTAATTATTCTTAGAGAGCGTTATCTGATTATACGTATCCTGCGATTATTGATATTGCCTGCTGGATTATATATAGCTGTTCTGGGGAGTGATGCCACATCATTATTAAGATTTCCCGATCTGTTTACTCGTATCTTTGGTGTTGGGATGGCATTGGGAGGAGCCTATATGTTTCTGGTGTCCGTGGTTACGATAGATAAGAAGAATAATAAGGTAATTGTAGAGAAGAAATGGATGTACTCTAGATTCAATCAACAGGAGTGGCAATTTTCAATTTTTACTATTGTCAATGTTTGTGAATGGGTCGGTCAAGGTAACGAAGTTTTTAATACTCCTCAAGGGGCAAGAGCAACATTTGACGATATTTTTTTACAAGGTGAGAATGCAAAACTTCATTTAGCCAGAGTTAGGAAGACAAGATTAATAGGTGCTGGACAAGCAGAGGCACTAGCCCAGAGGATTGCTGACTATACCAATTTGCCACTGGAAAAAACTTATTTAGAGAAAGCGCCATGAAACCAGTAGTTATCAAGTTATGCGCCATTGACGATTGATTACGATTACAAATTATAAATGATAAAAACCCTGCACAGTTGGCAAGAGGCATTACGTGTTTACCTGAAACCGCGTGTGATCACCATGCTGTTTCTGGGCTTCTCTGCCGGTCTGCCTTTTTTATTGGTGTTCTCAACCTTATCGGCATGGCTGACGGATGAAGGTCTGACACGCAGTGCGATTGGTTTTTTCAGCTGGGTCGGGATTACGTATTCTATAAAGGTATTCTGGTCGCCGGTGATTGATCGCCTGCCGTTATTTCCATTTACGCATTTACTTGGCCAGCGCCGTGGCTGGATTTTGCTTGCACAAATCGGTATTGCCTGCGGTTTGCTCGGCATGGCGTTTTCCGATCCGAATCAAAACCTGACAGCGGTTGCGTTGTTTGCATTACTGGTCGCGTTTTCTTCTGCGACACAGGATGTGGCGATTGATGCCTATCGTATTGAAGCAGTAGAAAAGGAACTGCAGGGTGCAATGGCGGCAAGTTATATTTTCGGTTATCGCGTGGCATTGCTGGCGGCCGGTGCCGGTGCGTTTTATATTGCCGACTTTACCAATTGGCAAACAGCTTACATATCAATGGCAGGGTTGATGTTGGTTGGCATTGTTACCGTGTTATTGATTGCAGAGCCGGAGCGAAAAGTCAGTAATGAAACCATGATGCAGGAACAGCGTGTGATTGACTACATGGAACGGTCTGCGCATTTACCGGATTATGTGCGTACCGCTGTTTCGTGGTTTATTGGTGCAGTCGTCTGTCCGTTTATCGATTTTTTCAAACGTAATGGTTCATTGGCATTGGTGATTTTGTTACTGGTCGGTGTCTATCGTATCAGTGATATTACGATGGGTGTGATGGCCAATCCGTTTTATCTTGATCTGGGTTTCAGCAAGGTGGAGATTGCCAATGTCAGTAAAATATTCGGTTTCTTCATGACCATCTTTGGTGCCGGTCTGGGCGGTATACTGGTGGTACGTTATGGCATTATGCGGCCGCTGTTACTCGGTGCGATCATGGTATCGGCGACTAATTTGTTGTTTGCGTATATGGCGAGTGTGGAACCCAACCTGACTTTGCTGGCCATTGTGATCAGCGCAGATAATTTAAGCGGTGGTCTGGCCGGTGCCGCGTTTATTGCCTATCTTTCCAGTCTCGTTAATACTGCCTATACCGCAACCCAGTACGCCTTGTTCAGTTCCTTAATGACACTGCCGGCAAAATTCCTCGGCGGTTTTTCCGGTATTGTGGTTGATAGTCAGGGCTATGCCTTCTTTTTCATTTACGCATCATTGGTGGGTATCCCTGCTATTTTACTGGTGCTTTATCTAATGAAAAAAAATAATGTCGACAAAGAACTAAATAAATAATCTATGCACGATCACAGTACCATGGTAATGGACGAGATCACGCTGGCAGCGGCGTTTCTTGTTGGTCTGTTTGGCAGTACTCATTGTGCCGGTATGTGCGGCGGGATTGTGAGTGCATTAACAATTGGTTTACCTGAAACCGTGCGTGGTCGTGTCATGCGCATGTTGCCGTTTGTGCTTTTATATAATATCGGTCGTGTTGGCAGTTATGCTGTTGCCGGTTTACTGGTGGCCGGTATTGGTTCACTGGTTGTCGATATGGTGGATATCAAGGCGCTGCGTTTTTATGTCGCGCTGTTTGCCGGTGGTTTTATGATCATACTGGGCTTGTATATTGCCGGTTGGTGGCAGGGGCTTTTAAAAATAGAAAACCTCGGTGGCCATGTCTGGAAACACATTGAACCGGTTGGCAGAAAATTTTTACCCATTAAAAATTATCATGGCGCATTAATAGCCGGTGTTATCTGGGGCTGGATCCCGTGCGGTATGGTTTACACTGCGTTAGTTTGGACACTCACCGCCAGTTCATCCACACAAGGCGCATTACTCATGGTGAGCTTCGGACTCGGCACCGTCCCTGCCATGTTATTCATGGGACTTGCGGCCGGCAAACTGGTGGGGACATTACAAAAGCCACTGGTGAGGCATATCGCAGGTGTAACGGTTATTGCGTTTGGAATTTATAGTTTGTGGCGTGTCTTGTAAGGATTATTTTCTGCTAAACCGATAAAGTGCCAGCTCACCAAACAGATTCGGTAATACTCTCATAGTGGTACTGGTCTTGTGTTCAGCTGTTACCACTTCACGTTGCAGAATTTTTATATTTTTATCCCGACACAGTTGCTCAAAGTCACTCAGAGTACAAAGGTGAATATTGGGCGTGTTGTACCATTCATAGGGGATCGCACCATAGACCGGCATATGACCGCCAAGTGCAATATGCAGGCGTGCCCTCCAGTGACCGAAGTTGGGGAAGGTGACAATACCTTCACGACCAACACGCAGCATTTCTTCAATGAGTTTATCCGGATGATAAATGGCCTGCAGTGTCTGGGTCATGACAACATAATCAAATGACTCTTCATCAAAGTCAGACAGGCCGGCATCAAGGTCGGTCTGGATTACGTTGAGATCTTTTTTCAGACATTCCAGAATTTTGTTGGTATCAATTTCGAGACCATAGCCATTAACACCGTGTGCATCACGCAGGTGTTTTAACAGTGTGCCATTACCACAACCCAGATCGAGTATTCGACTGTTAGGTTTGATCCAGTCGCTGATAATGGCAAGGTCGCGTCTTAATTCAGTCATGTTATTTCACATTCGCCATATAGGCTGAGAAAGTATCCATGTAATAAGGTATTTTCATCAAAAAGGCATCATGTCCCTGATCGGCTTCCACTTCGATATAACTGAAGTCCTTGTCGTTATCATGTAGTGCCTTCACGATCTCTTTTGAGCGTTCAGGTGCGAAACGCCAGTCAGTGGTAAATGAAATCACCAGTGATTTGGTTTTGATATGCGCCAGTGCCTTGGTCAGATCATTATCGTAGTCGATTGCCGGATCAAAATAATCCAGTGCCTTGGTCATTAACAGGTAGGTGTTGGCATCAAACCGGTCAACAAATGACTGACCCTGATAACGCAAGTAACTCTCGATCTGAAACTCGACATCAAATCCGTAATTAATTTTACCTTCACGTAATTCACGTCCGAACTTGCCGCGCATGGCGTCATCCGACAAATAGGTAATATGGCCAAGCATGCGCGCGATCATCAGACCGCGTTTGGGCACGGTATTGTGTTCGTGATAGCGGCCTTCATAAAACTCCGGATCCGTCATGATGGCCTGACGTGCCACCTCATTAAAGGCAATGTTCTGTGCTGACAAACGCGGTGCAGCGGCGATAATGACGCTGTGGCGTAGTCGATCCGGAAAATCAATCGCCCACTGTAGTGCCTGCATGCCGCCAAGTGATCCACCAACGACGGCAGCAAACTGATCAATACCGAGTGCATCAGCCAGTCGTGCCTGACTGCGCACCCAGTCTTTCACTGTGACAATGGGGAAGTCGGGACCATAGGGCTTGCCGGTTTCCGGATTGATGCTCATTGGTCCGGAAGAACCACTGCAGCCACCCAGATTATTTGAACAGACAACAAAGAAGCGATTGGTATCAATCGGTTTGCCCGGTCCGATACAGTTTTCCCACCAGCCGGGTTTCTTGTCTTCCATGCTGTGATAACCGGCGGCATGGTGATTACTGCTCAAGGCGTGGCAAATCAGGACAGCATTGGACTTGTCGGCATTGAGCTGACCATATGTTTCATAAATGAGCTCGTATTCCTTTAATTCACGTCCGCAGTCGAGCGCCAGCGGCGACTCAAACTTCTGTACGCTGGGACTGACAATACCAATGGAATCGGCAGGAATAGTGTCTGGCATTTTGGGGCAGATCTGCTCTTGTTATCTAAGAGATAAGTCTAAGGTAGCAAGCCCGATCGGGCAAGAAGAGAGATCGTATCTGAAATGGAGTTCTAGGCGGTAGCGGCGATTTCGACTTCCGGTTCCAAAGGAAACTCAATCGCGTTGAGAATGCCTTCGATTGTTGCCAGCTGCTCATTCAATCCGGCAATATCAGTCTCCAGTTCCTTGATTTTGACATCCAGTGTTTCATGTGACTCACTGATCTTGCGCAGGCTGGCAAGACGTTTGTCCATGGCATCCTTGTGTTCCCTGATTTGCAGAACCAACGGGTTCATTACAATCTTGGCCCAGTTATCTGCATCTTTCTGTGCGCTGTAGAAGGTATTGCGTGCATGACTGGCCATAGAGATAAAGAATTTTTTAATCACAAAATATTTTTCAGTCATGGCAGTGACCGGGCTCTTTCTGAATTCCTCTGCCTCTTCATACAGTTTATCCAGTTCCAGTTTGTATTTGGTAATGGAAAAGACAGTTGGTTTTACAGCCACCATGTCATGTTCTTCATGAAATTTTTTATAAATAGCCAGTACTTCATCACGAATCTTGTCTGCCTGCATTTTGGCATTGTCCATGTTGTCACGCGCACCATCGAATACAGTTTTCATACCGGCTTTGAGACCATGTGTTGTCCAGCTGTCGGCCATATCACCACGAGCCTGCGCAATTAATTTATCAATTTCGCTTACACTGAGTGATGCCATCAGTCCCTGTGCCTTTTGTTTTAATGCGGTATGACTGACCTGAAAACTTTGCAGGTTCTTTTGGTAGACAACCTGTTCTTCACGTGTGGTCTTCATCAGGTGCTGAATCATATCCATATTTTTACCACTCAGGCTTTCCAGTTCCTTCTTCTGTTTATCAGCCTCTTGCAGTCGCGATACAATGATACCGCGTGAATCCTGCACCATAGCACCGATATTATTAACAATATTATTTCGAACAATGGTTTGTTTATGCGGTATTACGTTTTCAGCCAGTGATGTTTCAAGCTCGAGTAAACGTGATTGCTCCAGCAGAGGTTGATCGTGTTTTACCTTTGCAATCAGGCCTTTTTGTGCAGACAGTGGAAACATGCTATCAGCAGTAATACCCAGCATTTTTGCTGCATCGGTAGATTGTTTACTGATAGTTTGTGCAATAGCGCTTTCACCCTTGAGTTCATCCCACAAGGTATCGATCTTGTTCATTACGACCATCAATCCCTTTTCATGCACATTCCGGAATGAACGAATATAGTTGTTCCACATGTCCATATCGGATTTGGTAACACCGGTATCAGCAGCCAGAACAAACAGCACAGCTTGTGCATTAGGCAACATGTTAACGGTCAGTTCCGGTTCGTTACCCAGTGCGTTCAGTCCGGGAGTATCCAGAATGACCAGACCCTGTTGTAACAAGGGATGCGGGAAACTGATCAGGGCATGACGCCACATGGGAATTTCAACTTCTTCACCACCGCCAATGGTTTCATGATGTTCTTCATCATATAGACCGAGTCGCAATGCTTCCTCGACCGGTACTCTTTTAGTCTTGACGATTTCCTTGAACACATCCGCCATCTCATCCGGATAGTCAGTGTTCAGAGTATGCTTTTGCCAGGCCAGTGGATCCTGTTTGTATTCGGCGATACTTTTTTCTTCGGCACGTGTTTCAATCGGTAACAGACGCAGATAGGCATCATCACTTTTATCATCATAGAAAAGTTCTGTCGGACACATGGTGGTACGTCCTGCCTCGGAAGGGAGCAGACGACGTTTGTACGCGGCAAAGAAAATCGCGTTAATCAGTTCTGTTTTACCACGGGAAAATTCTGCAACGAAAGCGACAGTGACACGATCCGACTTAAGCGTTTCGAGTAATTCATAAATGCGCAAATCTGTGTCAGTGGATTCAAGCCCCTGATCATCGAGCCACTTCTTGTATTTTTCAATTTGCAGTACCAGACTGGACTTCCATTCTGAGTAGTCCTCGATACGGCGGGAAAAATCGGTCATTTCCATAGTTTTTCCAGTAAATTCAGTAAGTAACAGCTATACCCGTTATATCGAGTCATACGGGGTAAAACTGAAGTAAATCAGCTAAAAACGGTGCCGTAGTGTGAACCTTGCCTCACTTTTCAAGGGGTAAAATGCAGTCGGGGAGTTGTTTTGGCGCCGGTATACGCAGGCGTTATCCGGCAAAACTGCGTGCAAGTGCAACGATGGGTGGTATGACCAGCATCTTGGCAATTTGCAATGCCAGCAGGGCGGCAATGGGTGACAGATCAAATCCGGCAATAGGCGGGATCAATCGACGGAACGGGCCGAGTACCGGTTCAGTCAGGCTGTAAAGTATTGCAGTGATCGGGTTGTAGCTGCCGGGATTGATCCAGCTCAGAATAACCTGAATCAGGATACCAAAAACAAATATATTGAAAACCAGAGAAACTGTTTCAGCGACTGCCAACACCAGTAACATCCCGATGGTAAACATGCCGCTGGATAGCAAACCGATCACGCTGAGTTTGATTAATTGTAATACGATCAGCAAGACAACACATGATGTATCTATTTTACCCACGGAGGGAATGACGCGTCGTAAGGGGATGAGCAGCGGACTTGTTACCTTGACAATAAATTGTGATAACGGGTTATAAAAATCAGCACGGATTAATTGAAATATAAAACGCAGCATCACAACCAGTATGTAAAGATCAAACAGGGTTGAGATAAGAAACACAAGGGGATTGGTCAGATAATCATTGCCCACTATTTTTCTCCAAACTCTTTTGCCAGTTCTTTTGAACGATTAGCCGCTGCTGTCAGTGCATCGGCAAATAATGTTTCCAGCCCACCGGATTGTAATGTATTGATAGCCTGTTCAGTTGTGCCACCGGGCGAAGTAACACGCTGACGTAATTCAGCAATGTCTTCAGCACTTTCCAGTGCCATTTTGGCCGCACCCAGTGCGGTTTGTAATGTCAGCAGTCGTGCTGTTTTTTGCTCCATTCCCAGCGTAGTGGCCGCTTTTTCCATTGCCTCCATGACATAAAAGAAATAGGCCGGTCCACTGCCGGAAAGGGCGGTCACAATATCCATCATGGCTTCATCATCCAGCCAGAGTGCCAGACCCACAGCACGTAAAATACTTTCAGCCAGATTACACTGTTCTTCAGAAACATAGGTATTGGCAAAAAGGCCGCTGGCACCGGTTTGTATTAATGCAGGTGTATTAGGCATGACCCGTACAATGGCAACATTACCACCCAGCCAAGTTTGTAAATCTTTTTCACGGATACCGGCGGCAACAGAGATGACAAGCGGTTTTCTGGTTTGTATTGAATCGGTAATACCAACAATAACTTCATGCATAACTTGTGGTTTAACACACAACACAACCACATCGGCATTGGTAACTGCTTTGTTGTTATCCGGAGTGGTGTTAATGGAAAACCGGTTGGCAAGGTAATCCAGTTTGCCCTGATTCAAATCAGTGACCCACAGGTTTCCGGGCGGACAGCCATCTGCGATCAAACCGCCAATCAGGCTGCTTGCCATGTTGCCACCACCAATGAATGCAATCGTGCTGTTTTTCATATGATTAAGATACAGGATTTATGATTAGAGTTGTAGGTGCATTCTGATCAATTTAGCTCTCCGCTTTGAAAATGAGAGAAATCGCCGGAAGAAAAAATTAACCTTGTTTTTTGGGTCTTTCACCAAATATATCTGTTCCAATCCGAACGATAGTTGCCCCCTCGGCAATGGCTGCTTCCATGTCGCCTGACATACCCATGGACAGGGTATCCATTTCCATACCCTGTTGATTGGATTGTTCCAGCAGTTCCCGTAGTTTTCGAAAAGGTTTCCGCTGTTGTTCAAAATCAGCACTGTATTCCGGAATGGCCATTAGCCCACGCAATTTGATGCCGGGTATCTGCATGACATCACGCGCAATGGTTATCACCGTATCAGGTGAAATGCCTGATTTACTTTCTTCGCCACTGATATTGACCTGCAGGCAGATATTGATGGGATCAAGAGAGTCGGGACGTTGTTCTCCCAGACGACGTGCGACCTTGATGCTGTTAACACCATGTGCCCAGTTGAAATGTTCTGCAATCTGACGAGTCTTGTTAGATTGGATTGCGCCGATGAAATGCCAGTCCAGATCCAGATCAGATAACTGCTCCATTTTATCGAGTGCTTCCTGCAGGTAGTTTTCGCCAAACCAGGTCTGGCCAGCCGCATGCGCCTCACGGATTTTTTCAGCCGGATGCACCTTGCTAACGGCCAATAATTGAACAGAATCAGGCGAACGACCATACTTTTCCTCTGCCTGTTTTATTCGATTAGTGACTGATTTTAATCGGGATTTTGTATTCAATATTATCTTCTATACTTAATTTGTTCGTTTCTGAGCCGATAAGAATGGAACTATCGAAATAATATAACAGGGGATCTTCAATGGATATCGCTGAATTACTCGCATTTAGTGTCAAAAATGGCGCATCCGATTTACATATGTCAGCTGGCTTACCGCCCATGATTCGTGTCGATGGTGACATTCGCCGTATTAATGTGCCGCCAATGGAGCACAAGGAAGTTCATGCGCTGATTTATGACATTATGAATGATAAACAACGCAAGGACTATGAAGAATTTTTTGAAACCGACTTTTCATTTGAGATACCTGGTCTTGCCCGTTTCCGTGTCAATGCATTCAACCATAATCGGGGTGCCGGTGCGGTATTTCGTACCATTCCTTCCAATATTCTGACGCTGGAAGAACTCGGTTGTCCGCCTGTATTCAAGACCATTGCAGATAACCCGCGCGGGATTGTACTGGTAACCGGTCCAACCGGTTCCGGTAAATCAACAACGCTGGCCGGTATGGTCAACTACAAGAACGAAACCGAGTATGCGCACATACTAACTGTCGAGGACCCGATCGAATTTGTGCACCAGAGTAAAAAATGTCTGGTGAACCAGCGCGAAGTGCATCGTGACACACTTGGATTTAACGAGGCACTGCGTTCCGCATTACGTGAAGATCCGGACATTATTCTGGTGGGTGAAATGCGTGACCTTGAAACAATTCGACTGGCACTGACCGCGGCTGAAACCGGTCACCTTGTATTCGGTACACTGCATACCAGTTCAGCAGCCAAAACCATTGACCGTATTGTTGACGTGTTTCCGGCAGCTGAAAAAGACATGGTACGTTCCATGTTGTCTGAATCATTGCGTGCAGTAATTTCGCAAACCCTGCTTAAAAAGATTGGTGGTGGTCGTGTTGCTGCACACGAGATCATGATCGGGACACCGGCGATTCGAAACCTGATTCGTGAAAATAAGATCCCGCAAATGTATTCTGCTATCCAGACCGGTCAATCTGTTGGCATGCAGACACTCGATCAGTGCTTGCAGGAGCTCGTGCAAAAAGGCACAGTGAGCAAGTCCGATGCGCAAATGCGGGCTGCAAACAAGGATGCATTCGGTTAGTATTATTTTACAGCCCTTAAGGCACGGAGCCGGTAACCATGATGCGACTAGATGCAATGCTCAAACTGATGGTGGAGAAGAATGCATCAGATTTGTTCATTACTGCCGGTTTGGCACCCAGTGCCAAAATCCACGGTGAAATTGTTCCCATTTCAAAAGAACCCCTGAAGCCGGAAGAGACACGAGATCTCATCATCAGTATCGTACCTGAATATCTCAAGGTGCCGTTTATTGAAACCAGTGAAGCCAATTTTGCAATCAGCCGACCTGGCATTGGCCGTTTCCGCGCCAGTGCATTTCAACAGCGTAATAACTACGGGATGGTGTTACGTAAAATAGAAACCGTGATTCCAACATTGGAAGAACTGCATTTACCGAAAATACTCGAAGAATTTTCAGTCATTAAACGAGGTCTGGTTTTGTTTGTAGGTGCAACCGGCACCGGTAAATCAAGTTCTCTGGCAGCCATGATTGGTCATCGTAACCGGCATGGTAAAGGCCATATCATTACCATAGAAGATCCGATTGAGTTTGTTCACAATCACAATCAATGCATTATTACCCAACGCGAAGTCGGAATAGATACGGCTTCCTATGAAGTGGCATTGAAAAACACATTGCGACAGGCACCGGATGTTATTTTAATTGGTGAAATTCGATCGCGCGAAACAATGGAACATGCAATTACATTCGCGGAGACCGGGCACTTGTGTCTTGCTACCTTGCATGCAAACAATGCCAATCAGGCACTGGACAGAATCATTGCTTTCTTCAGTGAAGACAGACGTGATCAGCTCTTGCTTGATTTGTCTCTGAATCTGAGAGCCATCATTGCACAACAATTAATTCCATCAATAGATAGAGAATCACGCTGGCCGGCTGTTGAAATACTGATTAACACACCACTGGTTGCTGATTATATTCGTAAAGGGGATCTGCATCTGATTAAGGATGTGATGAAGAAATCAAGAGAGCTGGGCATGATCACTTTCGATCAGGCGCTGTTTGAAATGTATAAGCAGGGAACCATTACCAAGGAAGATGCATTGAAACATGCTGACTCTGCCAATGAGTTGCGACTCGCGATTAAGCTGGATAAGGATGCGGGCACTGGAACAACACTAAGCGGTGATGTGGGTCTGTTGGATGATTCCATTGAAAATATGCGCCGGAGATAGATTGCCAATGATTGCATCTATCCATGAGTAACTCATTGTATTTATTATTATTATTTAAAATCTGATTTGTCAGATAATTTTACACCTAATATAAACTAGTCCAGTCTACCATTTTCACCTTTATATATAACTAACATACTGTTTTATATAGAAACAATCTATTATAAGTTGCTGATATATAAGTATTTACTAATATTCTTTGGGAAAACAGTTGTCAGAAAACTTTACAGATCGTAAGCAAAAAACCAGATGGAGTGAATAATCAGTTATATAACCTATTGTTTTAAAAGTAATTATTATTTTAGGCATGTTAATTGCACTAGAGATATAAATTTTATTAAAGAAAACCACATGAAAGAATATTAATAATCTGGAAATTGTGGGGAGTGTTGTCAGGTTTTGGAGGAGTAATATGTCGGTTATTAGAAAAAATATATATGCCTTATTGGGCCTGATGTTGTTCGTGGTGGCGGGCAACACCAATGCCATATCAGTAAATTACATAAGTTATAAGATTACAGGTGAGGTGGTTAGCGCAGGTTCTAACCCGTTTGGGCTGGTTGACGGTAGTCTGGTTACCGCTACAGGTATAATTAGTGATGTCGGATCGGGTTATCAGATAGTCGAAGGCTCCTTGATTGGTGGCGATGCGACAGGCACATTGGCATTCGGTGCTGGTATGGAGAATACCATGACCATTACTGTTGGTAATACAGTCTTTGATGCTTCAAATGATGTTAATTTTGGTACAGGTTCACCGACATTTCATTTAACCAGTGGTGTACTGGATGGATTTGAGATACTTATGTCAGCCGGAGTGAATGGTGCAACTGATAATTTCTACTCTTCTTTACCCGTTGGTGAAAGTGTTTTCCGATTTGGTGATAATGATACATTTGTTGGTTACTGGAATACAGGAATTGAAATTATTAATCCAAACCCGGTTCCGGTTCCGGCTGCTGTCTGGTTGTTCGGCTCGGGTCTTCTGGGCTTGATTGGTTTTGCCAGACGCAAATAATCAGAAATAAAATAACCGACATAAAAACGACAGCCAAGGCTGTCGTTTTTTTTTAGATAGTTTGTACAAAAGTCTTTTCTTCTAATACTGCGTCAAAATTTAGCTCAAAATGCTCATTTACTAACGTGTAAACTCCGCTTTTTCGCTTATTTTTTCCTTGTCTTAAAAGAAAATCCAATTCGTACAAAGCTATCTATATGTGCTAGCTTTGATAAATCGTTATCCAAAAACAGTATCTCCTTTGAACACAGGTCCATCCACACATACCCGTTTCATCGCCATACCATTGTCTGTTTGAACGGGTACGGTACAACCGGCACAGCCACCGACACCACAGGCCATGAATTCTTCCAACGAGAGTTGTGATGGGAGAGAATATTCTTTGGCCAATTTGGCAACGGCTTCCAGCATTGGGTGCGGTCCACAGGAAAATATTTCCACTTCACCGCGCTGTTGTTCATCCAGTGCATTGAGCCATGTGCGTGCGAGATCAGTAACGTAGCCATTAAAACAACCGGGATAATCCTGCAGGCTGGCAAGACGACATGGGATACCCCAGTCTTCCATTAATGGCATGGTGCCAATCACACCTTCCGGTATGCCGGGTAATATAAATTGTGATGGTTGTTGTTTGAATGGAAAAGGGACTTCCGAACCCAGTATAACAAAAGGCTGGTGCGTTTTTTTCTTGCGTAGTTCATCAGCAATAAAAATCATGGGCGGCATACCAACACCACCACCAATCAAAAGTGGTCGGGTTTTATTTTCATTGAATGTAAAGCCATTCCCAATAGGACCCAATGTGCTGAGTTTTTCACCTGGCTTTCTTTGTGCCAGCAAGCGTGTCCCGTTACCAACCGCCTTATAGAGCAAATCTACCCACCCGGCGTTGCTGTCAACACGCATAATGGAAATCGGGCGGCGCATCGGTAAAGCCGGATCGCAGGTGATATGCATAAAACTGCCCGGTTTGGCGTGCTGCGTACATTTGGGCGCATGGATACGCAAAACATACTGATCGCCAGCAAAACTTTCATGAGAAAGTATTTCAGCATTTTCGAGAAAAATAGTGGCGCGATGTGACATATTAAAAACGTTAAATTAAGTGGAAACGATAGTTAAAAATATTCCAGCCTGAAATTTATTCACCAAATACCAGTCGACCTTTGTGCAGGGTATGCGTGACCTTGCCCTTGAACTCCCAGCCAATAAAGGGTGAGTTCTTGCCACGACTTGTCATGGTTTCTGCGTTCAATTGCCAGCTTTTATCCGAATCAAAAATACACACATCGGCTTGACCACCTTCACTTAAGGTGCCTGCATCAATGTTCAGGATTTGTGCCGGTTTGCAAGTTATGCTGGCCAGCATATTACTTAAGGTCATTACACCCTCATCGACCAGTCTTAATCCAAGTGGCAGCAGGGTATCAAGTGATGAAATACCCGGTTCAGCCAATGCAAACGGGGTCAGTTTGGCATCCAGTTCATGTGGTTGGTGGTCAGAACAAATGGCCGCAATTGCTCCCTTGGCAATACCATCGCGCAAGCCGTCACGATCTCGCTGTGAGCGCAGAGGCGGTTCAACAAAACCATTGGTATTGTAATCGCCCAATTCCATTTCAGTCAGGAACAGGTGATGGGCAGTGACATCAGCACTGATTGGATGTCCATCATGAATGGCACGACCGACCATCTGGACTGCACGTGCAGTTGAAAGATGATTAAAGTGGACGCGTACACCGGTTTCTGCTGCCAGTGCAATATAAGTGGCAACGGCAACCGTTTCTGCTGCCTGCGGAATACCTCTTAACCCAAGACGTGTGCTCAACTCACCTTCATGTGCTGTGCCGCCATCCCGCAAAACCGGATCTTCAGGTTGTATAAAGACAGTTAAATCAAATGTCGCTGCATATTCCATGGCGCGGCGCATAATCACCATGTTCTCAATCGGGTGCATGGCATTACTGACACCGGTACAACCGACTTCCTTAAGGGCGGCCATTTCACTTAAACGACTTCCGTCCAGCCCCTGAGTCAGCGCACCAAGAGGTAGAATCTGTGCATAGCCATAATGTTCGGCACGATCATAAATGGATTCAAAAACAGCCTGTGTATCAATAACCGGTTGGGTATCGGGTGGACAGCACAGTGTCGTAATCCCATTACTGGCCGCGGCCAGTGTTTCACTTTTTATTGTTGCCTTGTGTTCCTGACCCGGTTCACGCATGCGGGCACATAAATCAACCAGACCGGGACAGACAATCTTACCTTTTGCATCAATAGTTTTTTCGGCATCAAATCCGGCGGGCATTTTCCCAACCGATAAAATTTTTCCGTCAGCAATATAAACATCATGTTTGGCATCTATATTATTGGCCGGGTCAATCACATGTCCGTTTTTTATGATGAGTTTCATGATGCATGCTCCTGACCATGACGATTTCCCATGATCATGGCCATGATTGCCATACGTACTGCAATGCCGTTTGTTACCTGTTCAAGAATGACCGAATGTGTTCCATCTGCTACTTTTGAATCCATTTCGACACCACGATTAATCGGGCCGGGGTGCATCACCATGACATCCGGTTTGGCGAACTGAAGTTTTTCTTCGGTCAGGCCATAAAGGTGGAAGTATTCATGCTCACTCGGCAAAAAGGCACTGGTCATGCGTTCACGCTGTAAACGTAGCATGATAATGACATCCACATCCTTAATACCTTCACATAAATCGTGATAAACATGCACACCGAGTTTTTGTACATCACGCGGTAATAATGTCTTGGGAGCAACCACCCTGATTTCAGCCGCACCGAGAGTTGATAGTGCATGAATTTGTGAACGTGCAACACGTGAATGCATGACATCACCGACAATGGCGATACGTAAATTGTTAAATTCCTTTTTATGACGACGAATCGTAAACATATCCAGCATTGCCTGTGTCGGGTGGGCATGTCGTCCATCACCGGCATTGATAATACGTAAATGAGGTGCCACATGTTGAGCAATGAAGTGAGCGGCACCGCTATTGTTGTGTCGAACCACAAACATGTCGCAGTTCATGGCCTCAAGATTACGCAGTGTATCCAGCAGGGATTCACCCTTGGAGGTCGCAGAAGTATTGATATTCAGATTGAGTACGTCTGCCGACAGGCGCTTGGCCGCAACTTCAAATGTGGTACGGGTGCGAGTACTGGCTTCGAAAAACAGGTTGGCGACAGTGACACCACGCAGAAGCGGAACTTTTTTAATGGCCTGTTCAGCCACACTGGAGAAGGATTCGGCGGTATCGAGAATTTCGGTAAGAAGATCGGATTTGAGGCCCTCGATCGTCAAGAAGTGGCGAAGGCGCCCGTTTGAATCTGTTTGCAGTTTGCCTGAGGCTTTCTTTGGGTCCATTTATACCTACCGCGGCTATTCTAGTTGAGGCGCGGCCGGGTTTCCATAGCAATTTTAAAAAACAGGAAAATTAATCGTGTCGGGATGTGGTTTTGGTCAACTCAGACCTTCTGGATAATCAGGCTCAGATTGTCCGGGCCATTGAGCTTGATGTGTTCATTTGCGGCCAGTTCTACATGTTTCCCGGTGATATTGGCCTCAATCGGGAGTTCACGGCCACTGCGTTCCACCAGTGTAACCAGATACACCGCTGCCGGACGACCATAATCAAACAGTTCATTCATGGCGGCACGGATAGTGCGGCCTGTGTGCAGGACATCATCGACCAGAACAATATGCCGATTATCCAGATTGAAAGGTAGTTTGGATGGTTTAACCTGCGGGTTAATACCAATACGGCTAAAGTCATCACGGTAAAACGAGATATCAAGCAGTCCGAGCGGTTCCTTGATGGCCAGCATGGTATGTAGTTCTTTCGCCACCCAGGCCCCACCGGTATGAATACCGATCATGAGTGGATCGCTGATCGACTTTTCCTTAAGCAGCTGCTTCAGATCGAGTGTAATTTTGTCCAGCAATTGCTGGGTTTCTGTATCATTGCTCATGTATGTAATCCGTTTTCATTTAGCCATGTCTGCAAAATGAGTTGTGCCGCTATTTCATCGGTTTGATGCTGTGCACCTTTATCCTGTTTTATCTGTTCTGCCTCTATAGATGACAGTCGTTCATCAATCCAGATAACATCCAGATTGTAACGCCCATTTAGCTGATTGCCAAAGCGGCGTGCCTTTTTACACATGTTACTTTCAGTACCATCCATATTAAGTGGCAAGCCGACAATAAACAATGCAGGTTGCCATTGTTCAACCAGTTGACTGATCCCGTCCCAGTCCGGTGCTCCCTTGACTGTTTTGAGTGTTGTCACTGGGGCTGCAGTCGCTGTTACTTCCTGTGCAACTGCAACACCAATACGTTCTTCGCCATAGTCAAAACCAAGTATGGTACGTGCTGATGTTGTATTCATGCAGTGAGCAGAATCAGGCGTGACCCATATCGCCGGAGATCAGTTTCAGGTCAACACCAATAACAGAAGCGGCGGATTCCCAACGTTTGTCATACGCGGTATCAAAAATGATATCGATATTGGCAGGGCCAGATAGCCAGGCATTCTCGCTGATTTCATATTCCAGCTGACCTGCTTCCCAACCGGCATAACCGAGTGCAATCAAAAATTTTTCCGGTCCCTTGCCTTGCGCAATGTCTTCAATAATATCACGTGAAGTGGTTACCGCCAGTTCATCCGAAATGGGCATGGTGGATTCCCAGTCACCATCAGGCTTGTGCAAAACAAAACCGCGTTCGACTTGTACCGGGCCACCATAATAGACATGTTTTTTTTCCAGCTCCTTGTCTTTGGTTTCAATTTCCATGTGTTTGAACACCTCACCCAAATCAATATCCAGTGGGCGATTGAAAACAACACCCATTGCTCCCTCATCATTATGCTGACATATCAGCGTAACTGTGTGATAGAAATTCGGGTCCTCAAGAGCCGGCATGGCAATAAGAAAATGACCAGTCAGATCTGTCGTTGCATCCATATATGAATAGTATCCTGTAGTCAGCCGTAACTGGCAAGCACCACTTTAGCGGCTTCTCAGACTGTTATTATCGAGGAATTGCCAGGTTCTTGATATCACCAGTACATCCACATCCTTGCGTATATTATCAGGGAACGGGGCAAACGGAGCGGCCAGCCTCACAATCCGGATAGCGGCGTCATCCAGTATCTTGTTGCCGGAAGAACGACGAAGTGTAATGTTATTCACCGTGCCATTGGCATTCAGTACAACATCCATTAACAGGTTGCCGGTCAGATTACGTTGTTTGGCGGCTTCCGGATAATTGATGTTACCAATGCGTTCTACCTTGGCACGCCACGCCTCCATATAACTGGCGTATTTGTATTCACGTGTGTTGGCGGCAATGCGTTTACTGCGCAAGTTGCTCGAATGCATTTGCTGGCGCTCATTCATTTCCGCATTCAGACTGGCGACTTCCATGCTGCTGCTGATCAATTCACGTGCATTGGGCAAACGCTTTTTTTCAACCTGCTGGTTTTTTTCCTTTATACGGGTATTGATGTCATAAGAATCACGTTTTGTTGTCAATGTGTTTTTGATCAACTGTTGTTTGCGTGGTGTTGCCTGCATGGCAGGACGAAATGCCTCGGCACGATCCGGTACTGGCGCGGTAAACGGTTTGGCTGTCGGACTGGTGGGGCGTAATTTATTTTTGGTATTACCGCCACCAATCTGGTTTACCTGTGCGAGATAGTCTTCCTTAACAGGTGCCTGCTCGCTCTTGCTATGCACCAGAGTGATTTCCAGCGGTGGTGATTTGCCGGATGATTTGTCCTTTAATACTGTAAAGGTAATTCCCAGAATCACAATTGCATGCAGGATGACGGCAAACAGCAACGTCATCCCGAGGCGGTCATCCGGTGTTACTTGTGTTGTTTGTGCTACTGACATCCTGAGTTTGTATTCTATTTAATAGTGTTCCGGCAATTATACCTGTCAAAATCCCGGCCAAAACAGCCGCAGTCATAAATAAGGGTAGCATTTTAAACATGGCCGGGTGAGGTAAAAACAGCAGATATGCCATGAAAAACTGTCCTGCCATGTGGGCACAGGCAGCAAACACGGCATAACTGACTGCACCAAAGCTGATAAAGGGTAATATGGTGTTTAACTGACTCAAAACAACCAGTACTACCACACTCGCTGTCGCTCCGGTCAGGCTCAACATGAATGTGGGCGATAAAAACGTACCCAGCACTATACTCCCGATCAATACCCTTAATAGAGACACCCAGATCGCCGTTTTTATCCCGTAACGTACCAGCACCACAACGGTGATGATATTCGCCAGACCGGGTTTGATACCGGGCAGGGGAGTGGGGAGCGTACTTTCCAGCACATGAATCGTAACAGCAAGTGCTGTCAGCCAGGCGATGAGGTGATCTTCACGGGTAGTGGTGAGAGTCAGGTTCATGGGGGTTATTATAGTGGGTGTCACTGCGTGACGGCTTGATTTTTTATGCGGGGATTCGCCCCCGCGCGACGAAATACTTTTCTCTTGCGCACCCAAGAGAAAAGTATTCAAAAGAGAAGGGTGCCCAACGTCACAGAAATCCCCTCGTTGAACAGTGAAAATCCAGATGAATCACAACTCGCGCGCGGCCTGCGGCCACACCGGCTCGAACAGGGTGATTCATTATTTCTGGATTTTCACTGTGCTACTCGGCTGTGCCGATGGGAGAGAAAAACATCAAGTACTTTACTTCTGCTTACGGCCAATAGCGGACATTTAACATGTTTAGCTAAGAGGCCGCACGGTTAGCGTGGTCCTACTCCTTAAGCGCATTGTTATGCGATTTAGCTCTCAAATTCATTCTTTACATCTTCCCTCAGAAGAACATATATCAAAAATATTGGTACCATTAAAAGTGATATATAGAAAGATATGTTACCTATCCCTTCAACGACCGAATTAGTTGATGAATTAAAATCTATAACCGCAAGCATTACCATACATAGAAATCCAATAATGAGAATACCTAAAATAGATTTTCGCGCCCAATTTTTCCCTTTCCATATAAAGGCAGAAAGAAACACTGCAAGTATCCCTGTTAATATAAGAAGGATGTGAATTAAAGGCATAATCGAATTATCTGTTATTTCAAGATTTGTTGTTAGGATTGCGCCGCCTAACGAGAAACTTGAACCCGAAATACCGAAAAATAATGCTAGCGCCTTACGCCAAGAATTCATATTTTGTTACCCGCATAACTATAAGTAGACCCCCTAAATGGGGTGAAAGAATACGTTATATGTGAGATATATAATACGGCGTCTCCCAAGCTATTTAAAGAACGACTGTCTGCTATGGGTCGACATCGGTCATTTATGTTACCAGTATTTTGGTTTTTTATCCCGTCAGATGAAGCCGAGCATCGCAGACAAAATCAGAAGAAGCAATCACCCTGTTCGAGCCGGTGTGGCCGCAGGCCGCGCGCGAGTTGTGATTGCGCTGATTTTGGCGAGAAGCGCAGGGAATTGTGCGGAGCACAACAAGTCTTCGGGAAAATGGTTTTGGGTACTTTTGCCGAAACAAAAGTACCCCGTGGTGTGGGCACGGAAAGCCCACATATGAAACCGTCGCGTTAGCGACAAAAGAAATTAAAAATTAATGGCATCAAATTCCTGATGCCTATTCCCAATTGAAATCGAAACTCCATTCGGTAAACATGCCGCTACATCATTGGTATCTTCCAGCCAGCCGGAGTGAATACAGATTTTATTCGGGCACGGAGAGTTGATAAAGCGTGCCTTGTTATTATTTATTTCAATGATATTTTCCCCCATTGGCCCCTTTACATTTATAGTTTTGTTTTCAGACAGGGGTAGAATAATTTTTTTATTATCGTAAGTGGATATGATGACATTGGTCGCAGTGTCATTGGTTGACCAGTATTTAATATACAGCCATGGCAGGGCACACAGGGCAAGGATGACTACAATGTAGTCGGTGCGTGTCATAGCGGTTCACTGATGGTGATTTCCGGTTGTGTGTCAGTGACAAACCGGATGCGTTTTTGCATGGCAGGGTTCATGTGGATATGACCATGTTTATCAATGAGCATGACATATTTTATGTTCATTTGTCTGGCAATGGCATGCCATTGTTCAGGACCGGCAATAAACAAAGCGGTGGCGGCGGCATCGGCGGTGGCGCCGTCGCTGTGTATTACTGTGACCGAGGTGGTTTTATCTGCCGGGTAACCGGTGCGCGGATCAATAATATGGTGATAACGTTTTCCTTCGTGATCAAAAAAGCGTTCGTAGTCACCAGAGGTGAAAATGCTTTCATCACCTTGCATTTCAATGGAGGCCAGTATGCTGTTGTTGCGAGGATGACGTACACCAATACGCCAGTTACGATCGCCTTTTTTACCAATGGCACGTAAATCACCACCGGCATTGATAATGGCATTGTCTATTCCGAGTTTACGCAAATTCTCAATACCCACATCAATACCATAACCCTTGGCGAATGCACCCATATCAAGAAGCATTGCCGAATTTCGGGAACGCATGGTAATACCATTGAGTTCCAGATCATCCATGGTCGGGTTTTGTTTTACCAGTTCATGTATGGTTTTTTGATCAGGGAGTTTTGTGGGCAAGTCATTACTGTGAAAGCCCCATGCACGAATCAGGTTGCCAATCGCGGGATTAAACAGGTGATTACTTTGATCGGAAAGGGCAGTGGCTTTTTGTATGACAGGCAGCATCGAAGGTGCGATCGTAAAACTGGCAGTAGTGGGTAACAGGTTATTAATACGTCCCAGTGCACCGGGTTGCCATGCATGCCATGCTTCATGCATGTACTTGAAATCATCTTCAATAATTTTGAAGGCATTATTGGCTGTGTTTTTATCAACACCAACAATAGAAATATCAATAATGGTACCAAAGACCAGTAAACGCTGATTATGGATTTCAGGTTGGCGGGAGCAGGCAGACAGTAATAGTGTCAGTAAAATCAGTAAAGGAATAAAACGGTCTGACAACATCAGTGATTCAGTTTTTTCTCGATAACATCCATTAATTGCCCGCCAATATCAAGACCAAAAATGGCATCAAGTTCACGTATACAGGTCGGGCTGGTAATGTTGATTTCTGTCAGGTAGTCACCAATGACATCGATACCGGCAAACAGAATACCTTTTTCTCTCAACACGGGTGCAAGCGCTTTACAAATACGCTGATCGTTTTCACTGAGTTCAATACCAACACCTTTTCCACCGGCGGCAAGATTACCTCGCAATTCTCCTTCAGCCGGAATACGTGCCAGTGCGTAGGGTACGGATTCACCATCAATCATTAAAATACGCTTGTCTCCTGACTTGATTTCAGGAATGAACTTCTGGCACATGGCATAGCGTGTACCGTGGGCTGTCAGGGTTTCAATGATAACGGCAATGTTTAAATCATTTTGTGTAACATGAAAAATGGATTCACCGCCCATACCGCCGAGAGGCTTTAAAATAATTTCCTGTTGTTCATTTAAAAATTCACGGATGTCTTCTGCCTCGCGTGAAACCAGTGTCGGTGGTGTCAGATCGCTAAAGCACAGGGTGAACATTTTTTCATTGGCATCACGTAAGGCCTGCGGTTTGTTGACGATCAGTGTGCCTTTGGCTTCAGCCTGTTCCAGCAGATAAGTGGTATAGATATATTCCATATCAAAAGGCGGATCTTTACGCATGAGAACAACATCCAGTTCATGCAACGGAAAGGAATGTTGTTTGCCAAGCTCAAACCATTGCTGTGGATCATCAGTGACAGACAGTTCCCGGTAATGGGCAGTGACAGTGTTATTCTGATAGGACAGATCATTCTGGGTCATATAAAAAAGTTTCCAGCCGCGTGCCTGTGCAGCCAGCAACATGGCAAAGGTGCTGTCCTTCTTAATATTAATGGACTCTATCGGGTCCATGATGACACCGAGCTTGATCATGTGTTTTTACTTTTATGTTCAGCCAGTTCGCGTGCAGCAGCCAGTAATGCCAGTCGGGCGATAACACCGTAGGCATAAAACCGATTGGGATTGGCATCCGGTGATTTATTCAGGTCAGGCGTATTACAGGATTCAACAAAAGCCAGTGGTTCAAAATGCATACCTGGTGCATTCAGGTTTTCATTTGCACCTCGGCCAGTATGTACACGGTAAAAACCGCCGACCACAAAACGATCCATCATATAGATAACCGGCTCAGCGACGGCCTGTTCCGGCCCCCATGTCTCGAAGGTATAAACACCTTCCTGAATAATGACCTGACTTACATTTTGACCGGCCTTGGAGGCGGACATTTTGGTGCGCTGTTTGCGGTTCAGATCGTAAATTTCCTCACCACTGTGTACGGTCATGATACCCATGCCATACGTGCCGGCATCGGCCTTGATAATGACAAAGGGTTTGGCGTCCAGACCATGTTCCTTGTATTTGTCCTTGATGGCCTTGAGCAGGGCATCTGCATTACGTGCCAGACAATCTTCCCCTTCACGCTTTTTAAAATCTATTTCGCCACAGTTGCGGAACAAGGGGGTGATGAGCCAGGGGTCAATATTGATTAACTTAGCGAATTCCTCAGTAATTTCCCGGTAATAATTGAAATGAGAAGATTTGAGCCGATTAGACCAGCCAAGTTCGATTGGTGGCATAACCATCTGATTATCAAGGTTTTCCAATATGTCTGGCCGTCCTCCGGACAGGTCGTTGTTCAATAGCACCATACAGGGGAAGAATCCGGGTACACCGACCTTGTTGTTTTCACGTATCAATGGCTCCAGTTTGATGCTGCGACCACTGGGTAAAGGGAAGTCTTTGGGTTGCTCAAGTTCTTGAATTAATGAGCCGATACGTACTTCAAACCCAGCTTTTATAAGGATTTCCTGCAGGGTCGCAATACTTTCGAAATAGAACTGATTTCGGGTGTGGCTTTCAGGGATCAGAAGCACCTTTCTGGCCTTCGGGCAGGCATGCTCAATCGCCAGTTGGACGGCCTGAATACACAGGGGCAAAAAGTCAGGGTTCAGATTGTTAAAACCGGCGGGGAACAGGTTGGTATCAACCGGTGCCAGTTTAAAGCCAGCGTTGCGCAGATCAACCGAGGCATAAAAAGGAGCAGGGGTATTGAGCCATTGCTGACGGAACCAGGCCTCAATATCGGCCTGTTGGGAAAGTAAGTGCGACTCTATCTGTAGCAATGGACCGGTTAGAGCAGTAGTCAAATGAGGCACAGAATGGAGATGTTCAATACTCATAACGGTTTATGTCCGGAAAGGGATTCAGTATCAGGTACATGTTAGCGCACTTTTTGTACAAACAGGTAACAAGATAATACAGGTTTTACCCGTTCAGTACAGATGAAAATTAACCAGGGACAGATTTAATTTACCAAGGGTTGTTATTTTTACATGAGTTCGGTTTTAGATGAAGGTTTCAACACCAAGGATGCTCTTGAAGGGGATAGTGTGACGGAACAGAATGGATTTGACGGGTTGAAAGTTATGGTGATCGACGATAGCAAGACAATTCGTCGAACAGCAGAAACACTGTTGAAAAAAGCAGGATGCGACGTGATCACAGCAGTAGATGGTTTTGAGGCATTATCCAAGATAACAGACAGTCATCCAGATATTATTTTTGTGGATGTAATGATGCCACGCCTTGATGGCTATCAAACATGTGCATTGATCAAACATAACCGGATTTTCAAAAAGACGCCGGTCATTATGTTATCAAGCAAAGACGGTTTATTTGACAAGGCACGTGGAAGAATTGTTGGCTCTGAACAGTATCTGACAAAACCTTTTACCAAAGATGAATTGCTAAGTGCAATTCAGAAACATGTAGTTGAAAACAGTTAATAGAAGTAAACAGGAGAACTAATAATGGCACATATACTGGTAGTGGACGATTCCCCGA
>JAOUJV010000083.1 GCA_029882995.1 Gammaproteobacteria bacterium
AAGTAGTGCTGTTTACTCATCTGGTTGTGCGTGAAGATGCCCAGCAATTATTTGGTTTTGCAACAGAGCATGAACGTGGTCTGTTTCGGAATCTGATCAAAATCAATGGTGTGGGTCCACGCCTTGCCCTGACCATTCTTTCCGGTATTTCCACGGATGAATTTACTTCCTGCGTGCTTGATGGTGATGCTGTCAGCTTAACGCGCCTGCCCGGTATCGGAAAAAAGACAGCCGAGCGTTTGATTATTGAAATGCGTGACAAGTTACCTGAGGTCACAATTCAGAATCAAAGTATTGTAGTTGGAACAGAATCAAATCATAACGCAACACCGGTCAGTGATGCAGTGAATGCATTAATAGCATTAGGCTACAAGGCGCATGAAGCCAGTCGTATGGTGCGTACTGTTGATAATGCGGCTGAAATGGAAAGCGAAGATATTATTCGTCTGGCATTGAAGTCAGTGGTTAAATAAATAATTGGGTTAGACTCAAAGTAAAAAACATAATCCCCTCTCCCTCCGGGAGAGGGTTAGGGTGAGGGGATTGAAAAGGGGCAAGCCATGATAGAAACTGATCGTCTGATTTCACCTAAAACATCTTCAGTCGAAGAAAAACTGGAAGAAACCATTCGTCCCCATACACTTGCTGATTATGTTGGCCAGTCTGCCGTACGTGAACAAATGGAAATCTTTATTGAAGCGGCCTGTCAGCGCAAAGAAGCACTTGATCATGTTTTGATTTTTGGCCCGCCGGGTTTGGGTAAAACCACATTGTCACACATCATTGCTAATGAAATGGGTGTCAATATGCGCCACACTTCCGGTCCGGTACTGGAACGCCCCGGCGATCTGGCGGCTATCCTGACCAACCTTGAACCACATGATGTTCTGTTTGTAGATGAGATTCATCGACTGAGCCCGATTGTGGAAGAAGTGCTGTATCCGGCGATGGAGGATTTCCAACTTGATATCATGATCGGTGAAGGTCCAGCAGCACGTTCGATTAAACTCGATTTACCACCTTTTACATTGGTTGGTGCAACTACCCGTGCCGGTTTACTGACTTCACCACTGCGTGATCGCTTCGGGATTGTGCAACGCCTTGAGTATTACAATACGAAAGAACTGACTGATATTGTTTCACGTTCATCGCGTATCCTTGAAATGGATATCGATAACGAAGGTGCAACCGAGATTGCACGTCGTTCACGCGGTACACCACGCATTGCCAATCGCCTGTTACGCCGTGTGCGTGATTATGCCGAAGTCAAAGCCGATGGTCATATCAATGGTGAAGTGGCCAAGGCAGCAATGGATTTACTCAAAGTAGACTCGAACGGTTTCGACAGTTCCGACCGACGCCTGCTACAGACCATGATTGAAAAGTTTGATGGTGGACCGGTGGGTGTCGACAGTTTGTCTGCCGCGATTGGTGAAGAACGTGGCACTATCGAAGATGTACTTGAACCTTATTTGATTCAACAAGGTTTTATGATGCGTACTTCGCGTGGTCGTGTTGCCACCCGTCATGCCTATGAACACTTTGGTTTAACACCACCACGAAAGGATGATGCCAGTATTCTGGATATGTTCAGCGAGCAGGATTAAGCAGAATCAATGTATTTATTGTATCTTGCTCATTATTTTTATTTAGATAGTCAATAAAAAAGTCTGGCTCTAAACATAGAGCCAGACATACATATTGAGATTTTTTTATCTAGTTCTTATTGGCAAAGGAGATTTTGGTTCATCTGGAGCTACCTTTTTAAGAATTCCTGTATTTGCTCCTTTTGGATTTTCCTGGTTTCCATTTTGATAGCCCATGTTGCCGCCGGCTGTTGGTGCATTTACCTTTGGTATACAACGGTGTTTCCAGATTTTAGTTTCATAGTCTTTCCATCCACCCCATCTATTACTCTTGTGATCAATAACCCGAGCGATAATCTTTAATGGGTGATTGAAAGTTTTATTTACCTGCTGCCATCCCTGAAACTGGTCCAGCTTGGCTTTGAGCGGATACTTGAAATCATAATGTGCTTTCCCGCCATTATTCTTTCCATCAAAGTCCAGCTCACCTTCATATGCAATGGATGTCATCAGGTTATCGCGTATCTTGAACTGAATTTTACCTTTACCATTGCCCTGGAAGTTTACCCGGATTTGAGGATCATTGATGTTGCCACATTGTTGAATGTAATGCGGCATGTTGGGCTGGAAAGTCGCATTGGTTAATTTGAAAGGCAGTGCATTATCGATTTGTTGTGGCATACCACCTTGCAACTGTGCATTCACAACACCTACGTTAGTTACCTTTGAATCACCTTCATACTTTATAACTAAATCAGCCATGATAGTTTTATAACCGGGTGTACTGGCCTGAATACCTGGTTTGCACCAACCAACCAATGAAATAGGGCGCTTTACATAAATTAACTGGTCTTGTTTATAAAAAGACAGTTTGGTGCCACCCTGATTCAAATGTGTCTGTAGTTTCTTATTTAACTCGGCAACTGGATCAAAGCGTATATCTGCATCACCTTGTTTGATTTGAGCAAGTGGCACTGAAAATTTCTGAGCATTACCTCCCTCAGTTATCCAACCAGTTAAGTGACCATGCCATTCTGTAACACTAGGAGCGTAACCTGCTTCATATAGTGCCTTTGGCGATTGAATGGTATTAACGAACATATACACTGGACCAAAATAGGCTTCTGCATGTGTAAATTTAACATCTTTATCTTTTGCACACTTCACAGTGCCTTGAAGATTAATATTGATGTTGCTTGATTCAGGGGTAATCTTGACGGCATTAACATGTTTATTGGCTGAAGTATTCTTCAGGATAATCATGTTTGAGTTAATCCCGGGTGAAGAGAGAGATATATTATCTACCTGTGCACCATTTTGGCTAGTTGGATTAGCCTGAATGATTGGACTTACTGCAAGCCCCAAGCCAATAGCTAAAATACTGGTGTTAAGTCCAAAAGTGCTGATTTGTTTCATGTCATCCTCCATTTGGCATATTTGCCTGTTGTGTTGCTATCTGAGTCGGGATTATCCTCAAACAGGTTCAAAAAAGAGTATAAGATAAAATCTGATAAAAAATAGGTGTTTATCAAAAAGATAGCGTAATAGAGGCGATTTTTTAGCTCCTTTTTTGGTACGAATTTAAAGGGGAAATCTTCCAATTTTAATTGCTATTGATTACCAAGGAACTATTAAAAATACAGGTGCTCTCGGTCGAACATACTATATTTAAGGGAATCGTTCATGATAGATTAACAAAATAATTTGAACTGTTAGGGCGTAGGTATCGGCTATATCTATAAGCCAGGTACTGGTGATGAGTAGAAATCACGAGTGGGTAGTTCTGAAAAATAAAGGATAATAATGTATAAGGTGACCCATTTATTAGCTCTCGTAGTGGGACTGCTATCAACCACTAATCTGCAGGCAGCAGAGCAACCGTATTTGGTGGATGCGCCTAATCAGGGATTCAGGCTCAGCTCAGACCCTGTTCAAGTCCGGTTTCCATCATCTACGCAAGCCAACATTTTAAAGTCTCTTCGGTTTGAAATTGATGCTATGGATGTGACTGAATTTGTTACTCAGTCAGGTAGGCAATTTACTTACACACCCGCTGAACAGCTATCACCTGGTCATCATGAAATGAGGGTGGTGAGTGTTTCACAAGATGGTAATATGGAAGAAATGGGTGTCTGGGCATTTGAAGTACGTCACTCAGTACGTTTTCGTGAGGCATCAATTGAACAAAATCTTGATATACAGGCAACACACAAATTAAAAGACGGTTACGCTGACGATACGGATAATAGTACTGTTCAGGGTGCCTGGTCATTTAATACTGTTCATGCAGATGGTAACTGGCGTATTAGCAGTCAGGCAGATTTTCTTTACAATCAGAAGACAGATCAGGCCTCCAGAGGAGAAGAGTTTGATCTTAATGCATATCTGTTTAAGGCAGACCTTCCTCAGACTACATTCCAGCTAGGACACCATCAGGTAGGAAATGAAAGTTTAATCCTGTCCCAGTTTAATCGACGTGGTTTGTCTGCACGTGCTGAAACAGAAGACAGGCGTTTCAACCTGACCGGATTTTCGATGCGGACTGAATCAATCACCGGTTTTCAACATGGTGTTGGATTTGCTGATAGCAATAACACAACGAATGGAATCATTTTTAATAGTTTTCCTTTTGCCTCTGATCCCGGCTTACTCGCTTTGTCAGCTATTTATTTATCAGGTGATGGGCGAGCGGAAGGAGTCAAGCAAGTAAAAGATGATGTAACCAATTCCGGTGGTGATGCTGTTGCACTGATTGCAGATAGCACCATCTTTGATAGAACCTTACGCTTACGTGCGGAAGTTGCAGAAACAAGTTATGACTTTGATGGCAAAAATACAGGTTATGCAAGTAAGGATGATGGCGCCTATTCATTACTGGTTCATTACACACCACAATCAGATAGTGAATATTCATGGGATGCAGGTATTAAATACCAGATGGTATCACCCTGGTTCCATAGCCCGGGTTTTTCAGATCTGGTCAGTGATCAGGAAGAAACGCAAGTCTTTGCCAATTTCAGTTCGGGTGAGTGGTCTCTGAATACAATCTTGTCACGCAAATATGACAATGTTGATGATGACGTGACCTTGCCTGAAATAAAGAGTGATATCGTTACGGCTAATATTTCCTATACACCGGTTCAGGAAAATGAATATGATGGTTTTATGCGACTTTTTTCCAATGCAGGATACAACCTGAGTATTTCAAGAAGTCGTGATGAACAGGAAAACCAGCCAGCCGGTTTTCTTGGTCAGGAAATCAATACAATGAATCGGGAAGCCAATTTTCAGGCCAGTTTTTCGGCTGATGAATGGAGCTGGAGCATTGGTCACGGCATTGTGCTGACAAATGACAATACTGATGCATCATCAGATACAGAGAACAGGCTAACTACTTTTGATGTGAATTTTCCACTTGGCCAGAAGGTCGGGGTTGGTTTGCAATTGCAACAAAATAAACTGGAAGATATTGATACAGCGGTAGAAACTGATACCGATACGGCAGTGCTTTCCCTGACTATCAATCATCCGGCAAACTGGACAACTACCTTTTCACACACATTGAACCGTGAGCAGGCTTCCGACGACTCAGTAGATACAAGGTCAAATATTACGGAGGCCAGTATGCGTTGGGACTATCTGCAAGCATCAGGAAACAAGCCGGGTATGGCCTTTTTTGTGAATGCCAACTATCAGACATCAGAAGATAACGGTGTTGAAACAAGTGATTATCAGGCATTCATCGGGTTTAATATCACCTGGGCCGCTAAATACTAGGAACAGGGAAGGAGCCATATCATGAGAAACATAATCAGAATTTTGCTATCGGGTTTATTGTTTGTTCCCTTTGCAAGTACATTTGCAACGATTAATGCAGGTACTGTGACAGCCCCTGGCGGCATTACCAACGTTGCTTATAACAAACCTTCATCTGTTGCTATTCGCTGGAGATTGACTCGTGTTGGTGGTGGTACGCCAGCTGCTCAGGCAGGTACAGTGGTTTCTTCTTCTGAAGCTACATTTACAAATATTGGTGGTGGCACATTACTTGGTACTGCAACAAAAAGTATATCCAAGACTGATACGCCGGATGCTTCAGGCGGCACGGATTTTGTCACAATTAATGAAACAATCATTGTGCCGCGTTCTGTGGTATTTAAGGCGTATCAAGCCGGTTTGAAGCAAATCAGTTACAATCGTGCTTTTACTGACTGCCCAGGTACTACATGTGGTAATGTGGCAGGTACAATACGAATGACACTGAATTTGTCCGGTTCAGGTGGTACGGCAACGGGTATTTCAAGTTATAAGCTTCGTTTTGAAGATGATTCAATTCACAAGACCATTGAGCATGATGGTGTCTTGCATGCTGTAGCAACCATGTATTCAACACGCACAGATTTAATACGTGGTGTATGGGAAGTAGCCACTTCTTCAACGTCTGTTGGAGAGCCAGTCTATAAAACTTTCCAGCTTGTGAGCAAGCAGGTAACGGGTGGTGTACCTACCCAAATCAGGAGTAAACAACTTCCTACAAATGAGTATGGTTTACACCTTATTCGTTTCAGATTACTCAAGCCTGAACTGGCAGACGAGGATCCTGTTTTGCAATACATGGTGACACAGGGTTCCGAACGTACGCCTTTGGTCATGGATATATTCAGGCCATCTTCAGGAAGAAAAGTTGGTTCTGATACGATCTTTCAATGGCAACCACTGGCTCATGCAACGGCCTATAAAATCGAGTTTGTTGATTCAGAACCGCTGGATAGCATGGTGAAGCAGGGAACTACACCCAAGCCTGTTGTAGGTATGATTATGCAGACAATCAATAATGCAGTTGTTCTTCCTGATAATAGCTGGTCCCGTTTACAATCAGGTAAACATTATTGGTGGCAAATTACTGCAATTGATAAGAAAGGTCGTACTATTGGGCAAAGTCGCTGGCAAGAGGTTGTGATCCAGTAGCCTTGTTTTAACGCATCATTATGACAAGCAATCCAAATGAACAAGATGATGCTGTAGAGTTATTACAGAATATTGCTACGGGCGATGAAAATGCAATGCGGTCGTTCTATCAATTATTTCAGTCGGCTGTTTATGCCTTTGCGATGAAACGCCTTAATAACCAGACCGATGCTGTAGAAGTATTAAACGAAGTTATGTTTGATGTCTGGCGTAGCGCAGACAGATTTCAGGGACGCTCAAAAGTAAAGACATGGTTACTTGGTATTGCCAACTTCAAGGTAATTGATGTCTTGCGTAAACGAGGTCGTACCGATCATGAGGATCTGGACGATGATGTTCCAGATGAGAATGAGGCAACAGCCTTTAGCGAGATTGCAGGCCAGCATGATGCCGGATTGATACGGCAATGTCTGGAAAAACTGAAAGATGTACATCGTCAGGTTGTACATCTTGTATTCTTTGAAGAACTATCCTATCCCGAAATTGCAGAAATACTGGAATGCCCCTCTGGTACGGTTAAAACACGCATGATGCATGCAAAATCAAAGCTAAAACGTTGTTTACAAGGGCTAGGATTCGTTTGAACCGTTACTGCATGTGGCACGACTCATAGAGTGAGAGCAAATAAACAAGACAAGTGAATATGATGAATAAGACAGAACATCCTGAAGATCTACTGCCCTGGTATGTTAATGGCACATTATCGTCAGAAGAACAGAGCCTTGTCAGCGCACATCTTTCAAGCTGTGACAGGTGCAGTCAGGAAGTGGAATTACTTATATCAATTCAGAAGGTGGCCAATGAACCAGTTGATGATGCTGTTCTGGATATGGCACAACGCAGGTTTATGCGTGAACTAAATTCAACCAGTACAGTTAAAAAAGACAAGACATGGTGGCAGCCTGTTTTTGCAGCGGCAGCCATGCTTGTCATAGTGGTGCAGTTTGTTGTCATTATGAATATTGAGCAGGAAACAGATAGCTATCAACCAGCAGGTATTGAGCAAACTGGTATTGTTTATCAAATACAGTTTCATGATGGTGTGAAAGAACAGGATATACGCATCCTGTTACAGTCAGCCAATGCGTCTATTATTGATGGCCCCGGTGCATTAGGACTCTATAGAGTCAGGCTGGATAATAAAAACAGCAAGGATGTATTAGTTTCCGCAACACATCTAATTCAGCATATCGAGCAGGAATAAGTTATGCGTGTCCTAACGCATCTCTTCATTTCCTTATTAGTCATCATGACAGGAAATACTGCATTTGCAGTCGATCGAAGTTCAACTGTTGATGACTTTACATCATCCAGACTGGTAATAAAGCCACCTCAGTTAATCAGTATTTCACCAAAAGATTGTGTAAAGCCGGATAGTAAGCTTATTGTTAACGGAAATCACCTTGGTTCTGTTACAGGGCAGGCACTGGTTGTGATTAACGGGAGAAAGCAAACCAGCCTCAAGACTTTATCATGGAGCAGAATAAAGATAGTTGCCTACCTGAGTAAATCAACAGATCTGGTTTCAGGAATGAGATATGAAATTGGAATCGAGAATACGCACACTGGAAAATTAACGGGCAATAAAAAATTCATCCAGATATGCAAGGAACAGGAAAAAAGAAATATTGAAGCTTCTGTTTCCAGACAAGAAGGTGTGTCCAGACAGGAAAACTCTTCAGGAGAAGATAATTATACTCCATCATCAGGATCATCTCGTATTGCAGAGCGTAGTCATATTCCTGAAACGATAGACAACGAATATGAACCGCGTGAATTAATTGCAATTAGCAACGATATGGTAAAAGGACAAATGCTTGAAAAGGTAATACAGGATTTAGGGTATAGGATCATTAGACGTAAGCCAGTCAAACACCTTGGTTTTGTATTTACAACAATCAGATTGCCTGAAGGGACTGTATTAAAAGAGGCTATTAAAAAGATAGAACAAAAAGTTGATGTACGTATTGATAAGAACCATCGGTTTCGTCCTGCCGGAAATAATTCCGGTAAAATATATGCTCATAAACTAATGAAATGGAACAATCAGACCGGGTGCGGAAAGGGAATCCGAATAGGAATGATTGATACAGGTGTTGATGAAAATCATCCGGCATTTGCCAAGGCCAGAATAGAATCAAAATCATTTTTCCCGGCCGGCATCAAACCGGCTTCTGTTCGTCATGGAACGGCTATTGCTTCAATTCTAATAGGTGATAGGGAATTTAACGGGATGTTACCCAATGCCAGTCTTTATTCTGCACAGGTGTTCCGGGAATTAAAAAATGGACACACTGATACGACGGCGGAATATATTATTTATGCATTAGACTGGCTGCTTGGCAAGCAGGTGCTGGCTATTAATTTTAGTTTGGCAGGTGCTAAAAACGAATTGCTTGAATATGCAATTAAAAAAGTAGCAAATAAAAAAATATTTATAGCTGCAGCCGGCGGAAATAATGGTGCTAATGCGCAGCCAGTTTACCCCGCTGCCTATAAACAGGTTGTAGCTGTTACTGCGGTTGATGCCAATCTTGATATTTATAGCAAAGCTAATCAGGGTGATTATATTGAAGTATCAGCACCTGGCGTGGATATTTGGGCAGCAAGAGCAGGTGGACAAGGCGCTTATTATTCAGGCACTTCTTTTGCGACACCGTTTGTAACCGTAACAGGCGCATTGCTTAGGCAACGCAGTACTAAGGAGATTTTGGGGATAAATACTCGTGATTTGGGTGATGAGGGACGAGATTCTGTCTATGGTTTAGGGTTGATTCAATTAAATAAACTATGCAAAAACTAGATTACAAATATTTCAACTGATTTTGAATAAGGTACGACAAAGTCCAATGAAAATAATCACCTGCATAGCTGCTGGCAGATAAGCTTTAGAGCAATGTTGATTTTGTGGAAAATTCTATCCTCCTTACAGATGAAATTAAATTTAGTTGTCCCTGAAAAATCTGATACAAGTACCGCGTGGCACAAACAAAAATAACCAAAGAATTTCCCCCTTCTATTATTAGAATCAATGAGTTATATTAAATCATACGATTTTTCTGTTATCGCTGATATTCTGGATCCAGACCTAAACATTTTAGGGATAATAATTAAATAATGAGCGAATTTATCTGGCCAAT
>JAOUJV010000011.1 GCA_029882995.1 Gammaproteobacteria bacterium
GAATTACAACGGGGACAACCCTGTCACCATTCTTGTCACCGGAGCGCTCCTGTCTGGCACGCGCTGATCCCTCAACAACCGGCCCTACAATTTCGAGGTGTGACGGGTTAAAGGCCAGTGCAAGATGCACCCGACCGCCTGGTGTCTGAATATTGGATGAAAAACCCATGTGATACTTCACATCACCGGAACGACTGCCGTTATTATTGTTCTTGCCTTCAAACTCAAGAAACAATTCAGAAGGCACTTTACCCATAATGTTGACCAGTACATTCAGGCGGCCACGGTGCGCCATCCCCAAAACGACTTCTTTCACGCCCTGATGACCACAGCGCAAAATGATTTCATCCAGCATTGGGATCAGGCTTTCAGCCCCTTCCAGTGAAAACCGCTTTTGTCCGACGTAACGGGTATGCAAATATTTTTCCAGCCCTTCGGCTGCGGTTACGCGATTCAGTAATCGCTTCTTTTCTTCAGCGGAATATTTCGGTATGCCGCAGGTTCTTTCCAGTTGTTCCTGCAACCAGCGTTTTTCTTCCGTATCAATGATGTGCATATACTCGGCACCTACATTGCCACAGTAGGTGCGCTCCAAAACATTCAGAATTTCCTTCAGTGGTGCACGCTTAACACCGGAAAGAGAACCTGCGCTAAAAATATTTTCCAGATCGGATTCATTCAAGCCATGATGTTCAAGGTGCATATCCGGCACATCCGGTAACTCACGCCGACCTAACGGATCAAAATTGGCGCGCTGATGACCTCGAAAACGATATGCATTGATAAGTTGTAAAACACGAATCTGTTTGTCTTCACTGGACAGTGTGCCTGAGTGACAGGGTTTTCTTTGTCGTGACAACTGACGGAAGGATTCACGAATTTCTGAATGGGGTGTATCGACAGCATAGCCATTCACACGCGGTAAGCTGTCAAAATAATTTCTCCAGCCGGTATCGACTGAAGCCGGATCATGCAAATAATCCTCGTAGAGTTGTTCAAGATAAACTGCATTGCCACCCATCAAGCATGAGCTGGCCCATTTTTCCTGTATGGATTTTTTATGCTGTTTTTCTCCCATGTCTCCGATCCCGGCTTCCTTTGGCTCAATCTAGCCTCTATACGGAGTAGGTCGGCCAAATTAGAAAATTCTGCAGAATTTCTTTCAATTTCGGGGGATTAGCATACAAAATGCAGGCTGATTCCCTTGCCGGGAACCGGAAACAGGCGAGTCGGTAGATTTAGGGTGTTATTCAGGCCGTTTTTCACATTAGTTTGGCCTGTTCATTGACCAAATGCCGGATCATGTCCGGCTTCAGGTCGACACCATTGTCCAGCTCAGGGTTAATGGAAAAACCCGTTTCGGATGCTATTGAACAGAATTATGCCCCTGATTCGTGACTATCAGGGTCACTGGCCAGCATGTGTTCAACGGCACCTGTCATCGCTGGACTGTCTTTACGCCTCGATTGTTAATTAAGGATATAATAACGGCGCAACGTCTTTGGCTATAAGAGAATGAGCAGTATGGAAAACCGTGTAATTGAACTGGAAACCCGCCTTTCGTTTCAGGAAGACACAATCCACCAGCTGAACGAGGTGATCACGCGTCAACAGAATCAAATCGATTTGTTACAGGAACAGGTTGATGACCTTAAAAAACGGGTTCAGACAGTACAGACTTCAAACATAAAAGACGAATCAGAAGAAACACCACCACCGCATTATTAGAAATTCAGATAACCACGGTAACTATTGAAATCATGGTTAATCATGATAATAAAAATAGTCCCATTCACTGCCAGTCATTTTCCGCAAAGCTGACATTAATTCATCTGATGGCACTGCCTCATTTGGAAAAACATTATTTACCTCAATAAAAAAACTGGCCACACCGGCTGAATGACGCCAGTTCAGATCTTGTGCTTTCCCGGTAAATCCACATTCAGGACATGACAACTGAACATCCTTTTCCTTTTGCCATTGCGCTACCACATCTGTTTTAGAGGAAATTTCCTTGCGACAAGAGGAACAACGCGGGTTGTTAGTGTGTTTTGATGTTATCAGAAGCGGGCCATTTTCTGGTTGAAGAAAACGAATATAACAAAATGGTTTATCTTCTTCTGTTGGTGCCAATTCCACACTTGGTGAACAACCCAGAAAAATAATTAATTGCAGAAAATCATCTCCCGCAAGATAACTGTTTGCCTCCTTATCCAGCGGTGCATCAATAAACCTTAACTGGTGTAATGCGTGTTGCAATGCCTTTGCATCCGGCAATTCATGACAATCTGGTGGATGCAGGATGAGGCTTTTATTCTTTATCATTTGGGTGGTGCAATTCTGGCCAACGTCTGAACAAGGTTATCCGCTTCTATTGGCGGTGAAAAACTGGCAAAAAGCTCGCCTTTGGGTGATATCAATAAAACCGAACCGGAATGTTTTATTTCCAGCATGGGTTTTTTCATACCGGCATGATTACTGTGATCCATTTGGCTCATATCATGATCATTGGCCATGGGTTCTGACATATGAAACAAACCCAGATCTTTTGTCAGGTCAGATATATTGTCCATCGGGCCGGTAAGACCGATGAAATCCCTGTTAAACGATCCTGTAAACTGATTCAGTTTTTCCGGTGTATCGTTTTCCGGATCAATGGTTAATAAAACAAAACTAATATCCTTCATGCCCAGTCTTTCGAACTGCTGTGCCGCCAGTTTGAATGCAGTCATGGTCGGCGGGCAAATATCCGGACAACTGGTGTAACCGGCAAACAGTAATGTCCATTTCCCCTGCAAGTTTTGTTCGGTAAATTTGTTCCGGTTATGGTCTGTTAATAAAAATGGCAGAATCGGTTTGGGTGGTGACAGGATCGTGGCATGCTGGAAATTATCAACACCGGCAGGTTGTGTCCCGCCGGTAAACAGCTTCATGGTCAAGACCAGCATCACGCCAACAAAACCAATAAGAATAAAAGGGAAATACAGCTTGAACTTCTGTGATGACATTTTAATACCGCCTGAAAATTTCTGTTTTGTTATCAATAGGGCCAGTGACACTGACCCTATTATACTATGCAGATTTACGCGGCGGCGGCGTTTTTATCGCCTTTCTTGAAAATAATATTGTCACCTTCAACATCAACACGAATCGTCTGACCCGGCTCAAAGGTGCCGGACAGTATTTCCTGTGCCAACGGGTTTTCGATTAACTGCTGGATTGCGCGCTTCAATGGACGTGCACCATAGACCGGGTCAAAACCGGCTTCACTGATTTTATCCAGCGCTGCTTCTGATAATGTCAGTCCCATATCACGTTCCTTGAGACGGTTACGCAGGAAACCAACCTGTATATCCGCAATAGCATGGATTTGTTCCCTGCCCAACGGATGGAACACAACAGATTCATCAACACGGTTAATGAATTCCGGACGGAAATGCTGACCCACTACTTCCATGACCGCACTTTTCATTTGATCATAATTTTCTTCACCTGCCAGTGTCTGAATCATTTCAGATCCCAGATTTGAAGTCATCACAATCACGGTATTACGAAAATCAACGGTACGTCCCTGACCATCAGTCAGGCGACCGTCATCGAGTACTTGCAATAAAACATTAAACACATCGGTATGTGCCTTTTCGATTTCATCCAGCAGGATCACGGAATAAGGTTTGCGACGTACAGTTTCGGTCAAATAACCACCTTCTTCATAACCCACATAACCGGGTGGTGCGCCAATTAAGCGTGCCACTGAATGTTTTTCCATAAATTCGGACATGTCGATACGCACCATGGCTTCTTCGGTATCAAACATGAATGAGGCCAATGCCTTGCACAGTTCGGTTTTACCTACACCGGTAGGACCAAGAAACAGGAACGAACCATTCGGGCGATTCGGGTCGGAAAGACCGGCACGTGAGCGACGAATTGCATCACTCACTGCGCGCACGGCCTCATCCTGACCGACAACACGTGTATGCAGTGCCTCTTCCATGCGTAACAATTTGTCGCGCTCCCCTTCCAGCATTTTGGAAACCGGGATACCGGTCCATTTGGATACGACTTCCGCAATTTCTTCATCTGTCACCTTGTTGCGTAACAGTTTCTTTTCATGCATTTCGGCCTGCGCTGCCATATCGAGTTCTTTTTCGAGCTCCGGAATACGACCATATTGCAGTTCAGACATGCGTGCCAGATCTCCGGCGCGACGTGCTGTTTCCATATCCAGACGTGCACGCTCCAGTTCTTCCTTGATGTGTTGTGTACCTTGCAAGGAAGCCTTCTCAGCCTTCCAGACTTCATCCAGATCAGAATATTCCTTTTCCAGATGACTGACTTCATCATCAAGAACAGCCAAACGCTTTTTGGATGCTTCGTCTGACTCTTTCTTTAACGCCTCACGTTCAATCTTCAACTGAATCAAACGGCGATCCAGTTTATCCATGTCTTCCGGCTTGGAATCGATCTCGATACGTAAACGGCTGGCTGCCTCATCCACCAGGTCAATCGCCTTGTCCGGCAGATTACGATCAGTAATATAACGATGCGATAACATGGCCGCAGCGACAATCGCCGGATCGGTCACATCAACACCGTGATGCACTTCGTATTTTTCTTTCAGTCCACGCAGAATGGCAATGGTATCTTCAACGGAAGGTTCATCAACCAATACTTTCTGGAATCGACGCTCCAGTGCAGCATCCTTTTCAATAAACTTGCGATATTCATCCAGTGTGGTCGCGCCGACACAATGCAGTTCTCCACGAGCCAGTGCCGGCTTTAACATATTGCCGGCATCCATAGCACCTTCGGCCTTACCAGCACCAACCATGGTATGCAGTTCATCAATAAATAAAATTATCTGTCCTTCCTGTTTGGCCAGATCATTCAGTACTGCCTTTAATCTTTCTTCAAACTCACCACGGAATTTGGCACCAGCAATCAGCGCACCGAGATCAAGTGATAACAGGCGTTTGTTTTTTAATCCTTCCGGTACTTCACCATTAATAATGCGTTGCGCCAGCCCTTCAACAATCGCGGTTTTACCGACACCGGGCTCACCAATCAACACCGGGTTATTTTTTGTGCGACGTTGCAATACCTGAATGGTGCGACGAATTTCATCATCACGCCCAATCACGGGATCGAGTTTGCCCTGCTCGGCACGTTCGGTTAAATCAATAGTGTATTTATCGAGCGCCTGACGCATGTCTTCGGCATTCGGATCTTCCACACGCTGGCCTCCGCGCATCTCTTCGATCGCCTTTTCAATCAGGCTTTTGCTGGCACCGCTTTTGCGCAACAGCTCACCGACCTGACATTTATCATCGACCACAGCCAGTACAAACAACTCACTGGAGATATATTGATCCTTACGCTGTTGTGCCAGTTTGTCGGTCATATTGAGTAACCGACCCATATCACTGGAAAGGTGTATATCACCTGCTGCACCACTGACCGATGGCAAGTGATCGAGTGCATCACCCAGCTGGGAACGCAGGCTATTAATATTTACATCGGATTTCACCAGTAACTGGCGTGTTGTACCGCCTTCCTGATCCAGTAAGGCGGTCATCAGGTGTACCGGTTCTATAAATTGATTATCACGTCCAACCGCCAGACTCTGGGCATCGGCAATGGCCATCTGGAACTTACTGGTCAGTCTATCCATTCTCATAAGTCGTTATCCCCTTGAGGAAATTTTTATACATTACCCATAAGATAGGGGCAGATTGGCATGTTTCAAACATTTTCTGCTCTCATTGCACTTCTCCGTCAGGGAAAATTCAGAGATCAGACGAGCAAATAGCCTTTATTCAAGGCCTTACCTTCCGATCAATGATTTCAGCCAGTTTTTCAAGACAGCGATCAATATCCGAGCTATCACAGTGCATTACCGGGAAAGTCTGGATAAATGCATGACTGCGCTTGTATACAGCGGGCAATACATGCCCCATCCCGGCAATACCTGAAATATGAAACGGAAAAACAGGTACACCGGCGAGGGCTGATAATCGCACAGCACCTGCCTTGGGTTTTCTTGGTGGATCAGTCGGCAGGTGCAATTTGCCATGTGGAAAAATTACAATCACCTCCCCGGCTTTCAGGTGGTTCAGTGCTTCACGAAAGGCAATCTCGGGGCGAGAATCACGATCAACCGGAATACATTGGGTAATACGAAAAAACCAGCGCAATCCAAAACGTTCATATTCTTCACGTGCCACCATAAAGCGCAAGGGGCGTTTCACACACGCACCTATTAGTAGTGGATCGAGGCCGGAGATATGATTTGCAACAATAATGGCGCCGCCTGTTTCCGGTAACTGGATTGGCTCATGGTTAAGTCGATGGTATTTGTAACAAAGCAAACGATTCAATCCATCCAGCCGATTTACCCATTTGCCACCCCAGTCGGTTTGATTGGCCTGTTCACAGGCAAGGCGCAATTTGTGGAGCAGGAACCACAGGATTAAAACAAGGAAAAACAGGAATAAATAGATTTCCATTTTCAATGATTTATTTTTTATAAACCTTGCGTCTGAACAGATCCTTTTTACGACTTACCAGACGATCAAGAAACAATAAACCATCCAGATGATCAATTTCATGCTGTACTGCACGGGCTTCATAACCTTCACACTCAAATTCCCTTTTAATACCATGCTCATCTAATGCTTCCAGCTTTATTTTTTCAGCACGCATAACATTACCGGTATAATCCGGCACTGACATACATCCCTCACGCCCTATCTTGTAGCCTTCCCATTCTGTGATTTCCGGATTAACAAGAATCATGCAACCATTGTGTTTTATTTTTGGTTTGCCAGATACATCAACAATCACAATACGTTCAAAACGTGCAACCTGTGGGGCTGCAATCCCGACACCACCCGGCCCTGCCCGCATGGCTTCCTCAAGATCGGTAATAAAAGAGCGTAATACATCATCAAATACCACTACTTCATTTGATATTTGTTTCAAACGCTCATCCGGATATTTCAGAATCTCAAGCAACGGCATGACAAGAACGCTTACCCAATCAGGGTTTCAATTTCTTCAACATCAACATCAATACCTTCGGTGCGCAAGGCTTCCAGTGCTGTTCGCAAGGCTTCTATACCATCCTCGGCCAACCCTTCCATATACATAATATAAATTGGCTTATCTTCGGTACCACCGACATCCGATTCCAGATCCAGAATATTCATTCCTGATTCAGATAACACACCGGTTACCTGTGCCACAATCCCGGCACGATCAGCGCCAAAAACGGTTACCCGTACGTTCGGTTCTACATGCTGATGTAACCTGCCTTCAATTGAATCAATGTGCACATGTAACTCCAGTTTTTCCGCTACCGGTTTTACAATTTTTTCCAGATCAGTCTCCGTACCATCCAGACTCGTCATCATCATCATGGTGAAATTACCACCCAGTCGCATCATTGATGTTTCACCCAGATGACAACCCCCCTTGTACAATGCGTTAGTCACCTGCGCCACAATACCGGATTGATCATTTCCAATGAGATTGAGCATGAACCAGTTACTCATGACAGATTCCTCTTTTACGGGGTTATTTGAATACTAATCTTGAGGGGTATCGGGGAATAAATCAAATCTTGCCCTGTAACTCCATTTTGACAGGATATACAAGACAGAATTTCCCGAGTTTGATATCAGAGTATGATATGTATTACTCCTTCCTCCTGAATGGAGGAAGGTTAGGCGGGAGTATAAGAGCGATCAAAACCTGCCCGAGAATTACATCTACCGCCTTAACTGTCGTACATTATTTTGTGCAATGTATTTCAGATTTTTTACTGAACGATATTCATTTTTACCGGAAAGGAAAGCCCGTATTTCCTCTCTTGTTACGGTATCTACAATATCCCATAACGGTTGTTTGACGCCTTGTAAATTTTTTATCGCCTCAAGTACTTTTAAATCCCATGTCTCGGCGTAATTGTCAACGTCTGATGGTAATAATGTTTTCCTGCAATCAATACATCCACAGTTAATATCTATTGGATAGGGAATATTAAATAACCCGTATTCATCTGTAATTTCTTCATCTGGCAGAATATCCCTGATAGCAACTTCGAATCCATAACCGGTACTCATGGAATTACATTCACACCGGTGGTTAACATATTTTGCGTGGTCCCAACTGACAATGCGTATCCCACGTTCATCAATATAGGAAAATTTTTCAACAATCTCACGGTATGCCTTATCCAGCTTCCTGAATTTATATTTCGATATTTCTATCTCAAGGTTATCTTTGACATACACAATAGTTCCTTTTGGAATGATTGCTGTTGCAAAAACACCATAACCGATTTCATCACTTACATATCTGAGTTCAGTATCAGGATGTATCACGCTTCCCCCTATTTTGTAATTATTAATTAACAAAAAAGGCCGTGAGTTATTCACGGCCTTTAAATTATAGAATGATGGCTATATGCCTGTCATTCCGATTTTTCCTCACCTCCGGCTGCCGGCGCTTCCATGTTTGCCGCAACACACTCAGTCACATAATCAGCCAGATCCTGACCTTTCAGGCCAATATCGGTGCCCGTCTGTCTGCAATCAGACTCAATACTGGCATTGTCTGAAGCATCACCTTCTGCCATTAATGAAAATGGTGATAAAAACAACACTGCTGCCAATAGTAAAATTCGTTTCATTTAGGTTTTCTCCATCTAAAAAAGTATTTAAATAACCTCTAAAAAAAGGCTATTGCCGGATGATTAGATACGATATTTTTTATTTATCACATCAATATTTTTCAATCGTCACTATGAAAATTAATGATTTGCATAATATTTACACGATTCATTTATTCGATTGTAACAATCGATTTTTTTACTAATGAGAATGGGAAATTTTATGCTAAAAATTACCTGAAATATTGTCTTGATCGAGGAAGTTTAGATTTATGACTGATGACACTGATGACATGCTGGATGATCTGGAGCCAGAAGAGGAAGAACTGGATATTAACGAGCCTGTTTCTGATAAACACAATACGAAACGCAATATCCGCCGACTGCTTGAACAGAGAATGGAAGAAAAGAGACTGAAACAGGAAATAGAAGATGACTATGCAGATAATTAATCTGCGTATTTATATTTTAAAGTAGGACAGCAGATTATTAATGGTTTTGCCCTTTTCTTCATTTTCCGGAAACACAGCATAGGCAACGCGCTCTATTACAGGAGAATCTTTAACAATAAAGAGTTTCTTCTTTTTGACATGTTCGGCCACCATTGATTCAGGCATGTAGGCACTGCCACCACACTTCAACAGCAAATCCAGAGCAATACGCCCAAGACCAACATGCGTGGTCGATGATGTCATGTCCGGAAATAATCGCGCATGTGAAACAGAGAATGAAGTACCCCAGTCAACCATAATATAATCACTCTGCATGGCATCATTGACTGATGCCCCCTTGAGGTTGGTTACCAATACTAATGGGACACGGGCAATCTCAATGACACTATGCTCCCAGGACAGGGGAATATCAAAAACAAAGGCCAGATCAAGTGACCCTTCCGATAAACGCCGCTGTATACTTTCAAAATCCAGCACTTCAACCCTTAGCATCATATCCCTGTGCTGTTGATAGGTGTGGTTCAACCAGTCCTGGAGAATAATATCCCACAGACTCTGCATACCTGCGATCGATAACAGCATTGAGACATCCTCACCAACCGCAATTTCCTGTCTGGCTCGATTCCATGTCATCAATACATTCTCGGCATAGCGCAACAGACGCTGACCGGCATGTGTAAGCTGAATATCATTACGTGAACGTGTGAATACCGGCACACCCACCGCCTCTTCCAGCAAACGAATTCGTGCACTCACTGTGGACTGTGTGACAAAAAGATTCTCTGCCGCCTTGCCGAAGTGGTGAGTCCTGTTCACTTCCAGAAATGTACGTAAAACTTCAGTATCCATGCAAACACCCTGCTATATGCAGTTCCGTTCATCAAGGCTCATAAGATAGGGGGGAAACGAGGGGGAAATCAACAGAAATTTTCGTGCTTTACTGTACATGCATCCATATTACGGGGTATAAACATACTTGTTTGAAAATCCGTAAAACCGGTACCGTGACTGAACCGCCAAAACGCCTCATCGACCTGCTTCTCAAGCCCTCCCTGCTCTGGCAGGCTATGCGTGAATACTTCACTTTGAAGCAGCTTTCACGACTGGAACCCGTCAAGAATCGCGATTCCCTCACGCAATTTTTAAATACACGTGCCAGCTTCGTTGCACAGACCTCTCTGTATGGTTATTTACGCACTCGCGCCGGTATGCGTTATCCGGAACTTTTTGAGGATGATGATTTTGTCAATTCCATCAATATCGCAAAATGGCAAATATGGCTCGACTGCCTGTCAGATCTGACAATCTATTGCGGCGGGTTATTAATGCGTCATCCGGATGTCAGCGAAACAACTGTATCAAGCCTGATGGAAGATATCGTTGAGAATATTCTGGCAGAAACAGGAATACCGCAGGATGCAGGTGAAAAATTTTCGATATCCGCCAACCATGTTCGCCAGCGTGTAGCAACGTGTGACTGGAAAACGGTTACTGACGATGAGCAACCTTTCTCTGACAGTCCGCCATCTCTCGTACGCTGGGCTCCCATTATTGATGAACTTAAACAACTGGATGAAGATATTGTAATTAACTCTGTACGCTTTCGTTGGCAAAAGGTACGGCGTGAAATAAGACGTGCACTTGATACAACGGCTGTTCTTAATGACATAGCACCTGCCTGAAACTGATAGCCATTTCTAGTTTGATATAAGACTTTGTATTTGCCCTACCATCGTATCCAGATGGCGTAATTCATGCAGTAAACGGGAATATTGCCTGCGACTGAATTGCTTAATCTCAACGCTGCTATTCACCGGAAGTCCTTCATTAATATCCTGAATTTGTTGTTTGAGAATCAAAGATAACAGCTCCTTGTGCAGCTCAATCAATCGCGCAGTATCTCCTTCCGATAGCCTGCCGCTGGCCAATACATCCCGTAATCGCTCCGGAGTAGCACGCGAAACAGAACCAATTCGGATAGCAAGCGTACGCGCAAAACTGACTAACGGTAATAATCCATCCCGTTTCAGATCAAGGCGTCCCTCTGACAGCTTCAGACGACCAAACAAGCTAAAGCGCGGTGCAACAGACTGTACCGAATGTGCCAAAAGATTGGTGAATGCATGTGATTTTGCGGCCAGTGCTATCGCTTGCTGGTGCAATTGACGTGCAAGTTCCGCACTGCCCGCGACCGGCACCATATCGAAAAAGATATCCACACTTAATAAGTCTTCAGGATGTGCACGACTTACCCAATTGCCGACACGCTCTTGCCATTCCTCAACACTGCCACGCCATTGACGGCTCGATACCATAACATTGCCTGTACACAACGGCAGACCGGCACCGTCCAGCATCTCGGCAAGATAAGTACCGAACTGTGCAAACCAGTCATCATCCTCTTTTGTTCCAGTATGAATCAAGGCATTGTCCTGATCGGCACTTAACAGGCTTTCTGCCCGGCCTCCCGAACCCAATACCATGACACACCAATCTGCCGGTGGCTTGTCTTTACCTTCCGCTTCCATTCGTTCCATACACAATTGGGTTGCGCGGCCGGTTAATGCCTGTAATTCACTGGCAATCACGCGCGCCACATCGGTACCATCCAGATCCTCAGTCACCAGACGCGCTGCAATTGAAGTCACTCGTGCATAGGCATCTGCAAGCGTGGCCGTATCATGTGCCACCTGCAATGCATCACTAAGCATGTGTGGGCCACGTGCACGATAGCGTAACAAGTCACGTTGTGAGATAACTCCCACAGGCAGGCTGTTGTCATCCACCACACACAAGTGACTTACAGATAACCGATCCATACGTGCCAGTGCACGATATAAAATTTCATTCTGATGCATACACTGCACCGGTGTACTCATGATTTGACTTGCCGGTGTATTGTCCAAATCAAAACGTGCATCTGCCATCACACGTAATAAATCATTCTCGGTAATGATCCCTTTTTGTTTTGTACCTTCATCTGAAATTAATAAACAACCAATGCGATTCTTCATCATGGTTTTTGCAGCGGTACGCAATGATGCACCGGATTCAAGTATCTTTGGGGGTTGTGTCATGACATCTGCCAGGCGATGTTCAAACACATAACTGTCAATACGAGATGTTGCTGTCAGAGTCGATGAAACCAGTCCATCCGGCGGAGATAACCAGCCCGACTGTATCTGCTGTAAAATCAGATCCTGACGTTGATTGGAAAGTGTCAGTGCCTCACCCAAGGTCCGGATATCCCTTTCACGTAACAAAGCAATCAGTTTGATCCATGACTGTGCTGCGGCCAGACAATCACCCATTGCAGTATGACGATCCTGAATCACAACACCCAGAAAATCAGTAACAGATTCCAGTGACAATTCCGGCAGTGTCGGCTTCAGTGCACCAACTAACTGACTCACATCAAGAATGGTTGGTTCATGCCAGACAAGACCATTGCGTGCAAATTCATGGCGCAATATCGCAATATCAAATGCAATGTGCTGACCCACAACAACACGGCCGGCCATGGCGGTCTTTAAATGTTCAGCAACCTCGATAAAACGTGGTGCATCTACTACATCCTGATCAAATATTTTATGAATAGCCGATGATGTGGCGGGAATGGGCATACCCGGGTTGAGCAAATGATTTAACTGCGGCTGGCCGATAATGGTATCGCCCTGCATCCCGGTAGCCCCGATTTGTATTACACGATCATTTTTAACATCCAGTCCGGTAGTTTCCAGATCCAGTACCAGAACAGGCAAGGCAATAAGTGGAGTGTGGGAAGGTGGTGGTAACATGCTGGTTACACAATATACTCCTGCAAATGTCAGTTCACAAACTGCCTGATGATCCAGGTAACACCCTGTGCAACTTCACTTTCGAGTGGAAAGGATAACATCCCCATCACCGAATACCCCAGTAACCAGGGCATAACATAAAACCGTGCCATATAAAAAAACCACGCTACATATAAAGGCACCATTATCTCGACAAGAAAACCAGGCGTAATCGGTCTAAAAACCTTTATCAGGGGATCAGTAACGCGAATAAAAAAACGTGAGAAGAAGAACCGGCTCTCTTCCGGTAAAAAAAGCCGCATCCCAAAACGCCCGATCAATGTCCACATGACAACACCAAGCGCATAATCAATAACAATCACCCATAAGGGAAATGCTTCTGTCATTCAAATACCTTGTCTAGTTAAATATAATTCTAGTTTAACAACTTATCAGTACACAAAAAAATACCGGGGCGAAAACGCCCCGGCATTGATCTTCTAACGGTTAGTGGCTTGCACCAAGTACCGTTTCACCTTTCGGTATACGTATTTCATCAACCATGGCTTGTGTTTCAGCATCCGGCGCCTTGGTCATCAGGGTGACAACCACCATTGCCACCAGACTTGCTGTTGCTCCGACAATACCAAAACGCAAATGGTCAAGCTCAAACCAGGGTGCCATACCGACAAACTTCACCTGATACAAATACCATGATCCAACACCCAGACCGACAGCCATACCGGCAATTGCACCCGCACGATTGGCGCGCTTCCACCAGACACCGAGTACCAGCGGGAAGAACAAACCGGACATGGCAAAACAGAACGCCCATGCCACTGCACCAAGAATACCGGTGAGTTTCATACTCGCCACAAATGCACCCAATGCACCAATCACTATCAGTAACACGCGGGCCACGATCAGGCGTTTTCTGGTTTCTGCTTTAGGGTCGATGATCTTGTAGTACAAATCATGTGACAAGGCATTTGCTATCGCCAGCAACAAACCATCTGCTGTAGACATCGCTGCTGCCATACCACCGGCTGCCACCAGACCGGAAATGACATAAGGCAGACCGGCAATTTCCGGTGTTGCCAACACAACGATATCTGCTCGCATGAAGAACTCGTTCAGCTGCACTATCCCATCCCCGTTGGCATCAACAATCGCCAACATCTTCACATCATGCCATTTCTGCACCCAATCCAGCGCCATGACATCCTGCAACGACTTACCGATGATACTGGTTGCCAGATTCGGATCCAGAATCTGCAACTTGGTAAATGTAGCCAGAGCCGGTGCTGTGAAATACAGCAGGAAAATAAAGAATAACGACCATGCAACCGAGTTACGTGCTGAACGTACAGAACGCGTTGTGAAATAACGCATCAGAATATGCGGCAAGGAAGCGGTACCCAGCATCATACATGCTGCCAATGTAACAAACTTCCACGCATCTCCCGCCGAAGCATGGGCAACCGACAATGCCTTCAAGCCCGGAAAGTCAGCAGGGGCATTCACTGCCTCAAGCGCACCCAATCTCAACGCCGCTTCCAGTTCACCAATACGCGCTACTGCATCACCATAGGAGAACTGCGGTATCATTCCAAAATTCTGTTTATTTGACATCCAGAACACCGGTACCAGATAGGCAATAATCAGTACGATGTACTGAGCAACCTGTGTCCAGGTCACCGCTCGCATTCCCCCCAGCATGGCGCACAACAAAATACCGACTAAACCAAACCAGACACCCATTTCAAACGGTATCTGCAAGGCACGTGCTGCAATGGTACCCGTCGCATTGATCTGTGCAGTTACATAAGTGAATGAGGCAACAACCAGTACCAGCACAGCGAGCAGGCGTGCAAAGTTACCTCCGTAACGTGTACCGATGAAATCAGGTACTGTGTAACAACCAAATTTGCGCAGGTACGGTGCCATTAATACTGCTACCAGTACATAACCACCAGTCCAGCCCACAACAAATGCGAGATAACCATGACCACCCATGTATATCCCGCCTGCCATGGCGACAAAGGAAGCACCTGACATCCAGTCCGCTGCCGTTGCCATACCATTGAATACCGGTGGCACCTGTCGACCTGCTACATAATAGGCATCCACCTGCATGGTGCGTGACAACCAGCCAATGGTGGCATAGATAATAATGGTGAAGGAAACAAACAGGATACCAATCGTATCTGCACTGACTCCGTTTTGTTCCAGCACCGCCATCAATAACACGAATATTAAAAAGCCTCCGGTATAGAGGCCATAAATTTTGGGCAGATTACTGATGAAATCTCCCTGCATTCTGAATAAGCTCATTTTCAGGTCCCCTTATTTATCGTCTTCTTCGGCCATACCGAATTCACGGTCAATATTGTCCTGCTGTTTTACAAATACAAACAGCTGGATCACAAACGCAAACAATGAACCCTGCGCCGCCATGTAATAACCCAACGGAAAGTCCAGAAAACTAATACTGTTTAAATTGTTTGCGAACCAGTGAACAACGAAAGAAAAGATGAACCAGATAGAAAGATGAATAATCATGAGTGACCGGGTTTTTCTCCAGTGCGCCTCACGCTGTTGTTGAATATCCGACATGACTTCCCCCTTTAGGTGGTTGTAGGGATTGAACTCTTGTCCTTATTGTTTTTTTCTCCCTTAAGAGCACCAGCAACAGCAAGATACCGGAATACAGCAAGTGTAGAATCTACCCTGTTGTTTCAATCTCGTCAAATAAGTCTGTACTATTTGGACGCATAAAATTTTTACAACAAATCAGGCTTATTCAAATGGTGAAATAGAGAAATAATGATGCGGAAAATACTTAATTAGTAAAAATTAATATACTAATATGAATGGCAATAACCATTTTTCAGGCAGGTATTTTTTACGGAGTGACAAAAAATTAATGTAATGTTGAGTGTGCAAAAAAGATCACAATAACACCGGCAGCAATCAATGAGATCTGTTTTGCTGTTGCGCTCGCTTCAGCGTGTTTATGCAATCCGGGAATCAAATCGGCGACTGCAATGTAGATGAAGCTCGCTGCCGCAACTGCCAGCACATAAGGAACGATATGTTCGGCACCACTCAGACTGTAATAGGCAATGATGCCGCCAATCACTGTACCGAGTGTGGAAAGTAGATTAAAGAACAATGCCTTTGCGCGACTAAAGCCACTGTGTAGCAGAACAGCAAAATCCCCGACTTCCTGTGGAATTTCATGTGTTGCAACCGCAACAGCGGTGACAATACCCAAATCAATGTCTGTCATGAAGGCTGCAGCAATTAAAATTCCATCAACAAAGTTATGCATGGCATCGCCAATCAACACCATGGAACCGGCGGCATGATTATGATCATGGGTTTGGGTTTCAGTGCCGTGCGCTTCACAAGTCTCATGATGACAGTGACGCCATAACAATACTTTTTCCAGGAGGAAAAAGGCCAGCACACCCAATAGTATGGTCAAACCGATTTCATGCACTTCCGGTGCATCAGGTGCAGTAATTGCATGTGGTAACAAGGCAAGAAATGCCGCCCCCAGCAATGCACCTATCGCAAAACTGACAAAGTGAGGCAGATTATTAATCCGTACCCTTTCCGGTAATAATAAAAATACCGAAGCAGCCAACACACTGAGTATTCCACCCAGCAAACAAAAAATAATAATCCAGCTTAATAACGGCATTGTCTTTTATACTTATTCAATCCAGATCAAACTCGCCATCCGACCAGTCTTTCCATCACGACGATAGGAATAGAAGCGCACACTATCACTATAGGTGCATTCGCCACCACCAAAAACCTGTGTCACACCTTTTGTTGCCAGACGCTGTCTGGCCAATTCATACAAATCCGCCAACCAGTGGCCAGGCTTGCTGGCTCTGAATGCAGATTCAGCCTGCACATTGTTGCGCAAGAAAATATCACGCACTTCATCGCTGATTTCAAAGACTTCCGGACCAATGGCAGGACCAAGCCAGGCTAGAATATTCTCATTCTGTTCGGCTAATGCATCAATTGTGGCCTCAAGCACACCCTCGGCGAGTCCGCGCCAGCCAGCATGAGCGGCCGCCACTTTACTGCCAGCACGGTTACAAAACAAGACTGGCAGACAATCCGCGGTCATTACCGAGCATACAACCTTATTATTACCGGTATAACTGGCATCAGCCCTGTGATCTGTCTCAATCGCCGCATCAATCACACGCACACCATGTACTTGTTCCAGCCACACCGGTTCTGCAGGCAAGGCCAACACCTCTTTTAACAATTGACGGTTTTGCCTGACGGATTCAGGCTCATCTTCAACATGGCTGGCAATATTAAATCCACCATATGGTGACTGACTAACACCACCAATGCGCGTGGTCACAGCAGATTTTATATTTCTCGGTGCTGGCCAATCAGGGAAAATAAATTCAGGCTTCATTGTCTTTTCTTAACACATCCAGTAACTGTGTCATGTCTTCCGGTAATGGTGACTGCCATGACATTTCATCACCGGTTTCCGGATGTTGTATGGTCAGTTGTGCGGCATGCAGGGCTTGTCTCTTAAAATTGCGCAACATTTCCCTGAGTTCTTCATTACAGCCTTTAGGTAATTGCAGACGCCCACCATAAACAGGATCACCCACCAACGGATAATGAATATGCATCATGTGCACACGAATCTGATGTGTGCGTCCGGTTTCAAGTTGCACCCTGATATGGGTGTGGGAACGAAAACGTTCTATCACGCGGTAATGACTGACCGCCGTTTTACCATTACTCACTACGGCCATGCGTTTACGGCTTTTGGGATGACGTCCCAATGGTGCATCCACACTACCACCGGCAGTCATGGTACCAACCGTCACGGCTTCATATTCACGTTTTACTGTTCTGGCCTGTAATTGTTCTACCAGTGAAGTCTGTGCCTTTAAAGTACGTGCCACTACCATTAAGCCACTGGTGTCTTTATCCAGTCGATGCACAATACCGGCACGAGGCACATGTTGTAATTCCGGATCATAATTCAACAAGGCATTGAGTACAGTTCCTGCCCGGTTACCGACTGCGGGATGAACAACCATGCCAGCCGCCTTGTTAATAACAATAATGGACTTGTCTTCATACACAATTTCAATTGGCAGTGATTCTGCCTCCCAGTCACCGGCGGGCTCCAGTTCGGCTTCGATAGTGACCTGTTCCCCTCCTTTCACCTTGTCCTTGGGGCGCCATTTACCACTTTCGCCATCCAGTAATACCTGCCCAGCCTTAATCCATTGCTGTAGACGGCTGCGAGAATAATCCGGAAACAGCTCTGCCAGTACGGTATCCAGACGCTTGTCGGCCATTTCTTCGGGAATTTGGGCTGTGAGATGGATAGTTTCCGGCATCAGTTCAAGTCAGTGTATTTCGTGTATAATCAATCGCTAAACAACAAGGGTATCTCAATTGATGCTTGATATGAAAAAAATTATCGTTTTATTGCTCCTGACCTCACTCTTTACCGGCTGCGGCATGTTGCCGGAAGAAATCGATGAAACCAAGGACTGGCCGCCCAGCCGGCTCTATTCCGAAGGCAAAGCAGCAATGCAAGAGGAAGATTATGAGCTCGCACTGGCATTATTTGGTGCGATTGAGTCCCGTTATCCCTATGGCCGCTATGCTCAGCAGGCTCAAATGGAAACTGCCTTCACCTATTATAAATATGAAGAACCGGAAGCGGCAGTGGCTGCCTGTGATCGGTTCATACGATTGCATCCACGTCACCCGAATGTGGATTATATGTATTACCTGAAAGGACTGGTCAATTTTGAGCGTGATCGTGGTTTTCTGGATCGCTATTTGCCACAGGATCCCACTCATCGTGATCCGGGATCTGCACGCCAGTCGTTTTATGATTTTGCCGAACTGGTCAGAAAATTTCCTAATAGCAAGTATTCCAAGGACGCTATCGCACGTATGCGTTATTTGAGAAATAATCTGGCACAGTATGAAGTCAATGTTGCAGACTATTACATACGCCGTGGTGCTTATGTAGCAGCAGTGAATCGAGCCAAATATGTAGTTGAGAATTTCCCCAATACACCAGCTCGTGATAATGCACTGGGTATCATGGCTTTAGGTTACAAGATTTTAAACATGGATGACTTGTCATCAGATGCATTACGCGTTCTGACTAAAAATAATCCGGATCATCCTGCGATAGAAGAAGTCATTAATTTTAAATTTCAGTAAGTCCCTTCGCCTTTAAGCAGGAAGGACAATGAAATTTTTTTATACTGCGTCCTTGTCAGTTTCACCTGTTCTGATACGCACAATTCTATCAACACTGGAAACAAAGATTTTACCGTCACCAATCTTGCCGGTACGTGCCGCATTGGTAATGGCATCAATGCAGGCATCCACCTGTTCTTCATTTAATACGACTTCAATCTTGACCTTGGGCAGAAAATCCACCACATATTCAGCACCACGATAAAGTTCGGTATGGCCTTTCTGGCGACCAAAACCCTTGACTTCAGTGGCGGTCATACCGGTAATTCCAATCTCTGATAATGCTTCACGCACATCATCCAGCTTGAACGGTTTGATTATGGCTTCAACTTTTTTCATTTTCTCACCTGTGTTTTTTAACTCTTGTCCTTATGCCGGTTTTGCCAGCTGTTCGCACCAAACCCCGATGTAATAGGGTAACGCCGGTCACTGCCAAAGGCACGTTTGGTAATACGCACACCCGGTGGTGCCTGTCGGCGTTTGTATTCGTTGCGGTCAATCATGGATGTCACCTGTCGAACCACGTCCTCATCATACCCCGATGCTGTCATTTCCTCTACCGTCCGATCGGATTCCACATACATTTCCAGTATTGCATCCAGCACATCATAGGAAGGCAGGGAGTCTTCATCCTTTTGATCTGGCCTGAGTTCTGCTGATGGCGGACGATCAATCACGCGTTGCGGGATAACGGGTGAAATACTGTTTCGATAATCAGCCAGCCGGTAAACCATGGTCTTGGGCACATCCTTGAGCGCCCCGTAACCGCCTGCCATATCACCGTATAAAGTAGCATAGCCGACGGCCATTTCACTCTTGTTACCTGTGGTCAAAACCATCTTGCGTTTCTTGTTTGAAATAGCCATCAGTAATACACCGCGACAACGCGCCTGAATATTTTCTTCGGTCGTGTCTTCCGGTAAACCGGCAAACTCTTCCTTCAGGCTGTCAGTAAAGGCCGTAAACAGGGGTTCAATAGAAATAACACGATGTTCTATCCCTAACAACTTGGCCTCGGCTAGCGCATCTTCCACGCTCATGTCTGCTGTATAACGTGACGGCATCATCACGCCTTCCACACGATCCTTGCCTATGGCATCAACCGCAATCGTGGCCGTTAATGCCGAATCTATGCCACCCGACATGCCGATCACCACACCTTTGAAACCGTTCTTGTTGATATAGTCACGCACGCCCAGAACCAGCGCACTGTAAACACTCTCTACTTCAGATAAACGCTGTGCCTGTTTTTCATCTTTAATGACTCGCACCTTGCTGCCATCAAAGTTAACCTCAACCGGATAAAGGCATTCCTTAAATGCCGGTGCACGTGCTTCAATACGATTTTCATCCATTACAAAGGAATCGCCATCAAAAACCAGCTCATCCTGCCCACCTACCAGATTGGCATAAACAACCGGTACACTGTTTTCATGAATACGCTGGGCAACCACATCTTCACGTTCATGTGTTTTTGATAAATGATAAGGCGAAGCATTGAGATTGAAAATCAGTTTTGCACCCGCCTTGACTGACTTGTTAACCGGTTCAGGGAACCAGATATCTTCACAAATGGTAATGCCGACAGGGACTCCTTTAATGTCAACAACACAAGGTTCCGTGCCTTCATCAAAATAGCGTTTCTCATCAAACACACCATAGTTAGGCAGGCGGTGTTTAAAATAAGTCGAGATGATCTTGCCATCACGAATTAACGAGGCCGCATTATAAAGTTTGTTATCTTGTTCACAGGGATAGCCAACTACAACATCGATGCCCTTAACATGCTTCGCCAGTGAACTAATGGCATTGGCTGTTTTTTTACGAAAATCCGGGCGCAGTAACAAATCGACAGGTGGGTAACCGGTTATGGTCAGTTCCGGAAATAAAATGACATCGGTATGTTGCTCGTCGCGTGCAGTTGTGATCGCATCCAGAATGTGTTGCATATTCCCTGCAATATCACCGACCAGAAGATTGACTTGCGCAATACTGATTCTTAGATTTTGTGACATACCTGCTTCCAAATTAAATATTATTGCTTGTGGAAGATATTGTACCGTAAGTTATGATTTACGCTGGATTAAACCCATCAAGCGGATGATGGCAAGGCGCAAATCTGTGAAAAAACGGAGTTTACACGCTAGTAAATGAGCACCCAATATACGGGCACCCGTATTTTGAACAGATTTGCAACACCGCCAGCGCCGCTTTGAGGGGTTTAAGACATTACTGGAAGAATTCCAGCATTCTCTCACCTATATCTGCCGGCGATTTCGCAACCGAGACTTCAGCCTTTTCAAGAGCCGAGACCTTATCACGTGCCTTGCCCTTGCCACCTGAGATAATCGCACCGGCATGTCCCATGCGTTTACCGGGAGGTGCAGTCATGCCGGCAATATAGGCCACCACTGGCTTGCGCACATTGGATTTAATATATTCAGCCGCCGCTTCCTCATCCGTGCCGCCAATTTCGCCAACCATAATAATGCCCTTGGTCTGTCGATCTTCTTCAAACATTTCCAGACAATCAATAAAGCTCAAACCATGAATCGGGTCGCCGCCGATCCCCACACACGTACTCTGACCAAGACCGGCGATGGTGATTTGATTAACAGCTTCATAAGTCAACGTACCGGAACGCGACACAATCCCGATATTTCCCTGCTTATGAATAAAGCCGGGCATGATACCAATCTTGCATTCACCAGGAGTAATGATGCCAGGACAGTTTGGTCCAATTAGCACAGCATCATTTGATTTGATCGCTGCCTTCGCACGTAACATATCCTGTGTCGGGATACCTTCGGTGATACACACGATCACCTTAATACCAGCATCAGCCGCTTCAAGGATAGAATCTGCGGCATAGGCTGCCGGTACATAAATAACACTGGCCTCAGCGCCCGCTTGGTCTACCGCTTCACGTACCGTGTTAAACACAGGACGATCAAGATGTGTCTGTCCGCCCTTACCCGGGGTTACACCACCAACCAGCTTGGTGCCGTATTCAATCATTTGTTCAGAGTGGAATGTGCCTTGCTTGCCGGTATAACCCTGCACAATGACTTTGGTTTTTTTGTTAACAAGTATGCTCATTTCTTCAGTGCCGCCTTGACTGATTTTTCAGCAGCATCAGTGAGTCCATCGGCAGTAATAATATTCAAACCGCTTTCTTCCAGCATTTTACGTCCCAGTTCAACATTGGTTCCTTCCAGACGCGCAATGATCGGCACACCGATATGCACTTCCTTTGCCGCAGCAATAATGCCTTCTGCGATCAAATCACAACGCACAATACCGCCAAAAATGTTGACCAGAATGGCTTTGACTTTTTCATCTGACAAAATCAGTTTGAAGGCTTCGGTTACACGTAGCGCGGTAATACCACCACCCACATCCAGAAAGTTGGCCGGTTCACCACCATGCAGTTTAATAATGTCCATGGTTGCCATCGCAAGTCCGGCACCATTAACCATGCAGGCAATATTGCCATCAAGCCGGATGTAATTCAGATCCAACTGTGCGGCCTGATATTCCTTTTCATCTTCCTGTGAGGCATCGCGTAATTCGGCAATGGCTTTTTGGCGGAACATGGCGTTGTCATCAAAATTAAGCTTGGCATCAACAGCCATTAAATGTCCGTCGGTAGTGACTACCAGCGGATTGATTTCAAGCAGGCTGGCATCTTTTTCATTAAACAGGCGGTAGGCGGCATTCAAAATACTGGATAATTCCTTCACCTGTTCACCTGCCAGTCCCAAACCAAAAGCCAGCTCGCGGCATTGGTAGCCCTGTACACCTACTACCGGATCAATTCTTTCGGTCAAAATCTTTTCCGGTGATGAAACTGCCAGCTCTTCAATATTCATACCGCCTTCGGCTGATGCAATAACCACGATACGTTCACTGGTACGGTCAACGAGCATGCTGAAATAGATTTCGCGATCTATCTGGCTGGGTTTTTCCACCAGAATATGATGGATGGGCTGTCCACTGGCATCGGTTTGATGCGTCACCAGATTCTTACCCAGCATGTCACTGGCAAATCGACCCACCTCATCACTGGAATCCACGATCTTGACCCCGCCCGCCTTGCCGCGCCCGCCGGCATGCACCTGCGCCTTAACGACCCAGCGATCACCACCCAGCACTTGCGCGGCTGATATGGCCTCTTCTCTGGATGTGGCGGATTTACCCTCGGGAACCGGAATGCCAAAATCGGCAAAAAGCTGTTTAGCCTGAAATTCGTGTATGTTCATGTCGGTATATTGTGGTTCATCAGTTCAAATAAGGCAAAAAAGATTACATTCAGATCACCATGACAAGTGCTGTATGCCATTCCAAACAGTGTCGTGCAATCTCCAGCTTGGTGTTACTATTAATCCGTATTGGATACATTCGTCTACTTACAGGAAAATTTAAGGTTTATCTATGGGGCTTTTTCGTTTAATTCTTCTTGGGCTTGTGATTTGGCTACTTTTTCGCCTGTATCAACGATTCATCAAGGGCCGATCCTCCCAACAACAGAAAACACACCAGATTGAAGACAATATGGTGCGCTGTAAACATTGCGGGATCCATGTGCCGGAAAAAGAGGCCCTTAAAAAAAATAACCACTATTATTGCAGTCAGGCCCATCTTGAGGATGACACCAGATAACAATGCCGGAAACTATTCAGGACACAACTGAGCTGTCTGAAAAATCTCCCTGGCGCGCGCTGGAATATTTAAACTATTACCGGCTGGTGCTTACCGGTTTAATCCTGATCTTTATCGTTATCGAATTATTACCGGTACCATTCGGGAAAAATGATCCCACCCTGTTTGAACGGGTGATTTATTTTTATTTTGCAATTGCCATTGGTTTTGTTTTCACCAATCACTACCGTAAACCCGGCTATATAGTACAAACCTATATTCAGGTGCTAGTTGATATCGTGGCTATCACCCTGATGTTTCATGCCAGTGGGCCCGACAGCGGTATTGGCCTTTTACTCATTGTTGCTATTGCCGGCGGCAGTTTGCTGGTACCCGGACTTACCGCCTATTTTTTTGCTGCAGTAGCAACCTTGTCTTTGTTCTTTGAACAATTCTATTCACAGCTTAACAGCCTATTTGAAAGTACCTATTATTCACGTACCGGCATGCTGGGGGTTGTGTTTTTTGCCACTGCCATTCTTTCACATGCACTGGCATCCCGTATCAGAAAATCGGAAGCCCTTGCCGCACAACGTGGCATCGATGTTGCCAATCTGGCTGAATTGAATGAGCATATTATTCAACGTATGCAAGTCGGTATTCTGGTAGTTGATGATGATAATAAAATCCGGCTGGGTAATGCCGCCGCCAAAGTTCTACTCGGTATTTACAACTTTGAGCAACAACCTTCTCTGGAGACAGCCGCACCACAAATATTCGTGCAATTACAAAAATGGCAAAAAAATCCGGATACAGAATCAATGATTATTCAGTCAACTGAAACTACTGCTTCGATTATTCCACGCTTTGCCCGACTGGGACAATCGCGTAAACAGGGTGCACTGATTTTTCTGGAAGATGCGGCCGCGATGAAACAACAGGCGCATCATCTCAAACTGGCCTCGTTGGGACGACTCACCGCCAGTATTGCCCATGAAATCAGGAATCCGTTATCCGCCATCAGTCATGCCGGTCAATTACTGGAAGAATCTGCTGATATTGCAGAAAAGGATAAACGCCTGACTGAAATTATTCGCAACCATGCAAAACGCATGAATGGCATTATTGAAAATATTTTACAATTAAGCCGACAGGATCGAGCGCAACCCGAACTATTCAATCTAAAACCATGGTTAAAAGAATTTGTTTCTGAATTCACCCTTACCAATCATATTGCTGATAAAGAAATACTACTAACCATTGAAGATGAAACCGAAGTCCGCTTCGATCCGGAACACCTGCATCAAATCCTGTGGAACTTGTGCCAGAATAGTTTGCGTCACAGCACCGATTATGCAGGCAACCCGAAACTGGAACTCACTGCTGGTGTAGAACCGGAAACAAAACGCCCGTTCCTTGATGTCAGGGATCATGGTTCCGGTATTGACCCTGCAACGGTTAACCAGATATTCGAACCCTTCTTCACCACTGAATCAAAAGGGACGGGGTTAGGATTGTTTATAGCCCGTGAATTATGCGAGACCAATCGTGCCAGACTCGATCTGGTTCAGGGAAATGACAGGGGTGCCTGTTTTCGCATTATCTTTGCGGACCCAAGGAGAAGACAGGGGATATAGAAAAAGCTTCGCAGCCCTTGATATCACGACCAGATACAAAACACGCAATGACTATTATTACGTTTATAATTAACACCAGATAAAAACTGATAACCATAATGACTCAATACACCGCCCTTATTGTTGATGACGAACCCGATATTCTGGAACTGCTGGAAGTGACCTTATCACGTATGGAAATCAACACCATCACAGCGGGGACATTGAATGAAGCCAAACAGGCTGTGACCAACGGTGGTTTTGATCTTTGCCTGACGGATATGAAACTCCCCGATGGTGACGGTATTGAACTGATCGAGTTTCTGCAAAAACAACACCCGGAAATTCCCATTGCCATGTTTACTGCGCACGGCAACATGGATACTGCTATCAAGGCACTTAAATCCGGTGCCTTTGATTTTGTTTCCAAACCAGTTGATATCAATGTATTACGCAACCTGATTACCACTGCACTCAAACTGGCTAATAAACAGGATGCCATCACTTCTGATTCCCCTGCTTTGCTTGGCAACTCGCCTGCCATTGAAAAGGTGCGCAAACAAATCGATAAACTGGCACGCAGTCAGGCACCGGTTTACATTAGTGGTGAATCCGGCAGTGGCAAGGAACTCGCTGCACGCATGATCCATGAAAATGGCGCACGCAGTGACAAACCCTTTATGCCAGTCAACTGTGGCGCTATTCCGGAAAACCTGATTGAAAGTGAATTATTTGGTCACAAGAAAGGCAGTTTTACCGGCGCAACCTCTGACAAGGAAGGTTTGTTTAAAGCCGCTGACGGCGGTACGTTGTTTCTGGATGAGATCGCCGATCTGCCATTACATATGCAAGTCAAACTGTTACGCGCCATTCAGGAAAAGAAAATCCGACCTGTCGGTCATGAAAAAGAAATCCCGATTGATGTACGCATTTTGAGTGCCACACACAAAGACCTGAAACAAATGGTGGATGCAGGCGAATTCAGACAGGATTTGTTTTACCGGTTAAATGTGATTGAACTTCCTATTCCGGCCTTACGTGAACACACGCAGGATATCCCTCTTCTGGCCGAACACTTTCTTGCTCTTTTGGGACAGGAGACCAATGAGACAATGCCTGTTTTATCACAAGAGGCCATCACTGCACTGCAATCATATCCCTTCCCGGGCAATGTACGTGAGCTGGAAAACATCCTTGAGCGTGCCATGACATTGTGTGAGAACAACCAGATTACTGCACAAGACCTGCAACTACCTGAAAATAGTCAGGTAGAGATACAGCAAGAAATGAATGATACTAAACCACTGGACTCCAAGCTTGATAACATTGAAAAAGAACAGATAGTGAAGGCCCTACAGGAAACCAAATACAACCGTACCAAGGCAGCTGAGTTACTGGGGATGAGTTATCGCTCTCTAAGGTATAGGTTGAAGAAGCTAGGGATAGAATAAGTTCCTTCTGGCTATATATACAGTATATGAAATCCAAAGTGACACAAATTGTCACTTTCTAACAATCAATGTCATAAAAAGCCTCTAAATACAGGCTAAAACCCTACTTAAATTCGTTCAAGAAGCCTCCAAACCCTACCGATATGTGAATCAGTTCACGCTGTAATGAGCTAAATGCAGGAAAAATGGACATGTCTTGGCGCTGTCCTAAACTCTGGCATGAATCATGCAAAAGTAGTGACAGGCAACATCAGATTTCAGGTCATTTAATCAATCTGGCAAGCCTGAAAAATTTAAATAACAGGAGAAACATCATGAAAAAAGTACAACAAGGTTTTACATTGATCGAACTCATGATCGTTGTTGCGATCATCGGTATTCTAGCAGCCATCGCGATTCCGGCTTATCAGGATTACATTGCACGTGCTCAGGTAAGTGAAGCTATGTCACTAACTTCAGGACTTAAAACACCAATGGCTGAATACTATGCTGATCAAGGCGCGTGGCCTGCAGCAGTATCTACTGTAAGTGACATCCGGAATGGTAAGTATGTCTCCTATATAACCATAAATACTGGCGCAGGGGCGACATCGTCCTCTGTAATTTTAGAAGCTGTTATGAAAAATTCAGGTGTGTCTGCTCAATTGCAAGGCTTAAGTTTTGCTGTTGCTTCAGATGATGGCGGTAGCGCATGGGATTGTGGTGAAGTTGGTAGTGCCGCCGGTACTACAGACATACCTGCTAACCTGTTACCAGGTGCTTGTAAGTAACAAATTATTATTTGTCAGTAATTATGTAATCGCCCCGGCATTAGCCGGGGTTTTTTATTGTTTATTGTAAGCATTATTTTTATTCATATCGCTATAATCACATATCTTTATGTGATGTATTATACTGAATCAATTGTTAACTCAAACAAGACATATAAATTCAGGTATCCACTAATATATATTTATGTTCCATATAGAAAACAAAAATCAGAGTCATACCTACTTATTAATCATTCTCACCATGATGAGTGTCTGGGTATTTTACCCTGGTCTTCTGGGTAGTTTTTTACTTGATGACTTTGCCAATCTACCCGCATTGAAAAAAATTGAAGGCATTACCGATTGGGAGAATATATTATCCTTCATATTATCTGGAGAATCAGGGCCTTCTGGTCGTCCCATCAGCCTGCTAACATTTGCTTTACAAGCCAGTGCATGGCCAACAAATCCGTTTCCCTTTAAGCTGGTCAATGTCCTTATTCACTTTATTAATGGTTTTTTAATTTATTTGCTTGTAGAACGTTTGCTCATATTCATTAATTTTACTCATAATCAGGCAAAAAAATATTCGCTATTTATAACAGCAACTTGGCTGCTCCACCCCTTACAAATCAGTACAGTTTTCTATGTAGTACAGCGCATGACCGAACTCTCTGCTCTGTTTACACTCAGCGGGCTTTTAATTTATCTGAAAGGAAGAACATATACGGAACCATGCGACAGGAATAAATCCTATCTTTTAATGACTAGCGGTATTGGGATTGCTCTTTTACTAGGCACACTAAGTAAGGAAAATGCAATTCTTGCCTGCCTCTATATTGCAGTAATTGAGAGCACTCTATTAAGACATATCCCGCGCCCAAGATATTGGTCTTTATGGGCCAGTATTTTTATTGCATTGCCTCTTATTATCCTTGCGGCATATTTGTTGCCATCAATAATTAATCATATAGATACTAATTATCCTAACAGACCATTTAATGCATTTACCCGGCTTTTAACGGAATCCCGAGTAGTCACAGAATATTTAAAAAATTTTTTCATCCCGCAACCATCACAAATTGGAATATTCCATTCGGACTATACCGTTTCACAAAATCTGTTCAATCCTGTCAGCACTCTGTTTTCTAGTATTTTTTTATTATCCCTGATTTTAATTGCCTTCGTCATAAGAAAAATATTTCCATTAATTTCTTTTGGTATTCTGTGGTTCTTTGCAGGGCACCTGCTTGAATCAAGTGTAATTAGTCTTGAGTTATATTTTGAACATAGAAATTATATTCCACTATTAGGACCTGTTTTTTCCCTTATTGGTGTATTTACATACGCCAGAAACTTTCTAAATAAGAAAGAACTCCCTATTGCTATAAAAACTATTCTGGCAGGCAGTGTGGTATGGATTGTGTTTCTTGTGGCTATAACTGCCAATGAATCACGACTTTGGGGGAATCCAGTTCTGCAGGCAGCATCGTGGGCTGAACATCACCCCCACTCATATCGTGCACAGGGACACTATGCAGATATTTTAATAAGATTAAAATACTATCAACAAGCAAAGAAGGTGCTAGAGGATAATTCCAAATCCTTTTCAGAAAACGCGACACACCTTCTTTTATGGTTGGACCTAACATGCCAAACAAATGAAGTTGAACCCCCAAATAGAGAACGATTGCTTAAAAGCCTTAGTAAATCAAAACATTTTAATGCCACATTTACTATATTGGATGAAATTATTATTTTAAAAAATACTAATAAATGTGACAATGTATCTGAACAGTTCATAGAAAAAATAATACATATATTAAAAAACAACACTAATTACCAATCTCAAAAGGCCAGGCTGGCATTGCATACACTTGCAGCAAAGTTTTATGCTGGCTTCGAAAAATACCCGCAAGCTATTCAAGAAGCTAGCAACGCTTATCAAATCGCCCCCTCGGTGAACACATTGTTATTTACTGCTAATATACACCTCAAAAATAAATCTAAAATGTGGTATTTGCAAACACTTGATATTTTAGACCACTTTTGTCAGGAGTCTTTGATAAAATGCCTGCCTTTCAAGCAAGAAATAAGAAAACACCATATTATTCGTGATAAAATCAATAATATGGAAGGTAATTCAAAAGCTATATCTAAATCCTGATTATGCTATTGTTAAATAATTACAATATTCAAATAACTATATCCATGAGTTTCTATGTCAAAAAATAAAAGAATCAATATCATTATTCCTGCGAAAAATGAGGAGGCAGGTCTAAAAAAGATTCTCCCCATAATCAGAGGAGTTGTACCCAATGCTGAGATTATTGTGGTTGATGACGCTTCTGATGACTCTACTGCAAAAGTAGCAATAGAATCTGGCTGTAGAGTTATTACACACCCAAGAAATATGGGGAATGGTGCCAGCATTAAAACTGGTGCACGTAATGCAAATGCAGACATACTTGTTTTTATGGATGCAGATGGGCAACATAATCCTGAAGACATACCCCTTCTTCTTGAAAAGCTGGAAGAAAATTATGATATGGTGATCGGAGCAAGAAGCTTTGGTGGTCACAGTTCAATAGCTCGATTTACTGCTAATAATTTTTACAACAAACTTGCTTCCTTTATGACAGGATTCAAAATTGATGATTTAACTTCTGGTTTCAGAGCTGTAAAAGCAGATAAATTCAAAAAATTTCTTTATCTCCTGCCGAACGGATTTTCATATCCAACTACTTCAACAATGGCTTTTTTTCGCTCGGGTTTCCCTGTAGCATATATTCCTATTAAAACATCACGCCGCGCAGGAACAAGTAAAATAAAATTACTTAAGGATGGTACTCGATTCTTTATCATTATCCTCAAAGTGGGAGCATTATTTTCTCCCATGCGCTTATTCCTCCCGATTAGCGCCTTTTTCTTTGCGATTGCCTGTATGTATTATGGCTACACTTATTTCACCGAGGGAAGATTTACCAATATGAGCGCGTTACTCTATATCACGTCAATTCTAACATTTCTTATTGGGATCGTTTCTGAACAAATTTCATCTCTTCACTATAAAAACACAGATGATATCTGATATATAATCAAGCATATACATCTATATTAAAGACAAGAATTGCACAAGTAATATCTTAAAAAGATGAGATGTTTTTTTAATATGAAGAAGCTAAAAGTGCTGATGCTGACTTCCAGTTATCCAAAGAATGAGGATGACAATTCATCAATATTCCTGAAGTATTTAGCTGAATCCATAGCTGACAAGGACATTGACGTTACTATTCTTGCACCTGATCATGCTGACATTGCGAATAGAGACAGCGATTTTATAAATCACAGTATCAAGATTCACCATTTTCATTACCTGCCAAAGAAATTACAATTACTTGCATATGGCTCTGGAATCCTGCCAAATATTAAAAAACATCCTTTGTTAATTTTTCAGATACCGTTTTTTTTCTTCTCCATGCTATTTAGCCTGATAAACATTTGCATTAAATCAAAACCTGATATTATTCATGCTCACTGGATTATACCCCAAGGACTAATCGCTGTTATTGTTGGTTCAATATTACGTATTCCTGTCATTACTACAGCACATGGTGCTGATGCTTATGCACTAAACAACAGGTTACTTAGCTCAATAAAAAAATATGTTATTTCCAAAAGTCAGATCTGGACTTCCAATACCGCTTCTACGGCTAATGTTATCCAAATGGAAAAATCCAAACTAGTAATTATCCCTATGGGTGTGGATATTCAACAATTCTCTTCTGGAGATGCGACGGTATTACGAAGAAATATTGAGGAGGAGAATATTATTCTTTTTGTTGGTCGGCTAGTAGAAAAGAAGGGGGTACGATATTTAATAGAAGCCTTCAATAATCTAACTAATTCTGTTAAGTCACAATCCAAGCTATGGATTGTTGGAAGTGGCAATGAATTATCTCTCCTACAAAAAATCATTGAGGATTATAAATTATCTGATTACATTAAGTTCTTTGGTGATATTAGTAATAAAGACCTTCCCAGCTACTATGCAGCAGCAGATATCTTTGTAGCACCATCCATTATAGATTCATCTGGTGATACAGAAGGGCAAGGAGTTGTGCTCATCGAAGCACTGGCAAGTAGAACTCCTGTTATATCTACGAATACTGGTGGTATTCATGAGGTGATATCAAATAACAAGACGGGATTATTAGTGGAACCTGCACAACCAGAACAATTAGCAAAAGCGATAGAACAGCTTCTAAATAACTCCTTTCTTAAAAATAAAATGATTAAAAATGGATTTGATCATGTAACAAAAACATATGGTTGGTCTAATATCGCTGATAAATTTATATCTACATACTACTCAGTCGTAAATAAATAGCCTAATCATCCTGCATATCCCTTCTTGAATAGAAAGTTCCAATCATAAATGAAGATGCGCTGACCGCCTTAACCAGGAACCGCTTAAAACTATTACTGTAATATTTACTCGAAATCACCATGCTACTCATGAAAATAAATGTCGGGAGTAGCATAATCATGATTTTGGACAATAATAGAAAACCAATTGGATGAATTCGCACATCAATTTTACTATAGGGCATTTCCAGATACCTCTTCAGATGGCTATCTATAAAATATTGTGAAGTATACCTTCCTGCTTCCATCATTTTTCTGGAGACAACTCTTAGATTTGAGTCTCCATCATGTAAAACAACAATATCAGGATTAAACGAGATATTTGCATTTGTATCAAGAAGTCTTGCTATAAGATCACGATCTTCGAATCCATATTTTTTATATCTCTTATCAAACCCACCTAGTCTTTCAAACACACTACGCTTGATAGCAAGATTTGCACTGGTAAGAACCAAGTAATTACACTCTTGCCCAGCCTCTCTAATCCGATTATGCTCGAGAAATCTAGTATAATCTCCCCAGAACCCCTTCTTTTCTGAAGACACTACACCAAAACTTACATCTGCACCTCTTTCTAGCGCCTGAATATGCGCGTATATAGCATCTTTGTCATAGAAAACACAATCTGAATCCATAAAAATAATATAATCAGAATCTGATTTTGATACACCGGTATTTATCGAATTCCCTCTACCCATATTTTCTTCATGTGTCACAATCTGTGCAACATCAGCCACTTTGGTATTTATATAATCAAGTGAATCCTTGCTGGAACCATCATTGACGACTATGATTTTCAAAATATATTCATCGCGTAATTGCTGTGATAAAGCTGAGTTTACAGCCATCACAGCATTATAATGATTATTATAAAACGGAATAACTAAGGTAATTATCTGCATTATTCATCACTAGCAAAATGGATACACTATGTCTTATTAGAACTCATTATGTATCTAATTTCACAAAATAGAGAATATAAATATTTTGCAATATATTTTATAACAAAAAATAAAAAGTCCATTATTACGAACGGATTCTTTGCAAGGAGAGATATCGCCTTCATTCTATCACCATGTCGCATAATGAATATTTGACTTAGGCTCTTGATCGCATATGGAGAATTCCGCTTTAAGCCGTCATCTATAATATTAAAATATTCTCTCTTAAATCTATTATAGAAATTATTAGATAATTGGTTTGCATCACTGAATAGTTTTATTTGTTTGCTATATGAAAATGATGATGCATGGCATCTATATTTAAAAAGCACTTTATCTATATTAAAATAATTGTGAGGTATATATGCCGCCACCCAGAGCGCATAATCTTCTGCGGCGCACCACTCACCAACAGTGCTGTATAAATATTTATCAAATACAGATCGCCGTATCATAACAGAGGCATGTGCGAATGGGACTGAGTAGGTTAATTTAAATAAAATATCATCTTTCTCTACTGGTGAAATTTCTATACCAATTTTATTTCCATTTGCGTCTATTTTTTCAAAATGACACCCCACAATATCTATATCTCTATTTTTATATAGAATACTGCATTGTTCTTCAATTCTTGTAGCATAAGAAACATCATCTGCATCCATTCTTGCAATATATTCGCCTTTCGATCTCAATATCCCCTCATCAAGTGACTTTAACAACCCTTTATTACCTCTATCAATTACAGTAACACGCTCATCTCTTTTTATGTACTCGTTTATTATATGAATGCTTCGATCTTTGGAACCATCATTGATAATAATAAATTCAATATTTTTATATGTCTGTCCTAAAATACTCTCAATTGCTTCTTTCAAATACTTTTCTCCGTTGTATACAGGCATTATTACCGATACAAGTGGAGAATTACCATTATCCATTAAAACAACCCAATCTCTCTGAAAATATCATTAAAACGAATCTTATACGTATCGAAAGCGAGTACTTTCCTATTCCCCTGTTCTGCTATCTGCAATCTCTCAGCATCATGACTCAGGTAATAATTTATTTTAAAAATAAGATCTTCAACCCCATAATACACTTGCAAGTCTTTTCCAATTAAAAAATGATCTTCAAGAAAAGGGACATAGTTCGTGAGCTGAAAGCCACCAGCACCACATATTTCAAAATTTCTTGCCTTAATCTGTTCCCTTGATTTGTATTTGCCTTTGATTATATTCACCAGATAGCTTACCAATGGATATATCCCTGAAACCAAATAGTTTATATTCTGACTCTGACTATTTGATATGTTCATATTTATTTTACTCTTTCGAAAGATATCTTCCATTTCCGGCATTGTTACTCGACCATTCTCCCACCCATACCCAAAGCAATTTACATGGATACCATTTCTCTCAAGCTGTTTCACAACCCAACTTCTATAATTATTCTTCTGCCCAATAAAACTTACTTCATAATCATAATCTGTTTTATGGACAGTTCGATCCGTATCGAATTTCGTACATCCATATGCCCATTGTGAAAGAATCGCATTGCCAATTCCATTAAGTTGATATTTTTTATATGCCAGCTTATCGGTTGTGATTGCATAATTCAGATGTGGTGCATATTTTTTTGAAAAATATTCAAATCGATATTGGTCGTCACAAAACCAATTCACTAAAATGGTATCATCTTTGCTTTTTATATAATCCAAGGTGTCTGTGGTAATTTCGTCTTCAAACAAAACACAAAATACTAGTTCAGGTTTCTCAGTATCAACCATCTTAATAAAACGATCATTTGCTTCATTTTTTCCATATTTATTAAAAATAGATAAGACATCATATGTAATAACAATATCAAAATACTCGCGAAATACTGGCAGCAACGTTTCAGCCTCAAAGGACATTCCTCTGCTAGCATCGCCATAATCAATGAGAGGTGCGACAAATATAACTTTCATTTTGGGTAAGTAATATTATATTAATAATATAAATTTAATTATTATTGCTTCTATGTCAATTTAACATAGTCTTAACAATGCGATTATTTCTTTTCAGCAACTACAAAATAACCAAAACACAATGTATTCACAGCAACCTGATCATTATATTTTTGCTTAAGATAATAAAAACACATTGCGGGAAGTAGAAATAATTTTGCAAACAGACCATTTATTCCCATTGTTCTGTAAATCTCAACCATCATCCATTTATAATAACTACCATAAGATATGATTTTGTAATTGGTGAAATTATATTTATCTAAAAAAAACTCCAGATATCGGTCGCTATAACCGCTAGAAAAAAAATATGGATCCATATGACGCAAACAATTTGAAGGGACAGTCAGAATAAGCTTCCCACCAGACCTTAAGAGTCTTGAAAATTCATATAATGTTTCATTTGGATATGGAATATGCTCAAATACTTCTGTACATAATATTACATCAAAAAAATTATCTTCAGCATTGATATTCCAGATATCTGAAATGTAGTCAATTTCACCATACTGATACATTTCTTTATTTCCCGAAAAAGATCCTTGCTCATCTGTTGTATAAGCAGCAAAATCCTGAGCGTGATATTCAAGATGTTCGCAGAACTGTCTATATCTCTGACTACCACATCCCGCATCAAGGATTTTAGAGCCATTAGCCAAACTTGATAACTGACTAGTAACCCAATTATCACGTTCATACTGATTATCCATGAATCGATTTATTCTGGATCTAGTATTCTTTAGCAAATTATATATTCCCTTAGTAAAAAACAGATGTTATGAGAGTAATGCTTTCGATTTTTTAATAACAATAGTTGAATATGAGAAATATAAAATACTAGCCAAAACAATGAATATAACCATATAAGTCTTATCGTCTATTAGTAAATTAAATATGAGTAACATTGATATTGCTATAATTATAAACTGCAATATTTGTGGGAAATGTTGTAGTCTAATCTTTATATCCATATGTCTGCATATCACCAAATGAAATACCCCTACGAACAATATCCCGGACACAATTAAGCCATAAAAAATACCTGCCTCACCATAAACAGATATCATGATTATCAGACCACCTATAATTGCTATTGAGCCAAGGATATAGGGAACCAAAATATATCTGGTTTCCATTGAGGCATGCACTCCAAGACCATATATTCCGCCTATTATCCGAAATAATTCAACAATACAGCCTAACAGGAAATACTTCCATGCGGGGAAATATTGTTCTGTCATAAAAATAATAAATAATGGCTTTGATATTATTATAAGAAATATGGATGAAAAAATTGTTAATGTAATTAAATGTTGTGAGTAGTCAGCCCATACTCTAGCTATATGCGATGGCCCATTGCTACTATTATTGACAGGTTTTTCTCCTAGCATCTTAAAAAAGGATGGATGATATAGTTGGCTAAGTGCTGATTCAAATGCTCCCATTATTCCTGAACTTAATGTGTAGCCAACCATAAAAAAACCTAGCATTTCTAATGAAAACATATCTTCAATAATGAAACGATATGACTGGAACTGTATCCAGTGAAGTCCTATTGCTAATGCTAAAGGTCCAGAAAATATTAGCATCTTTTTAATAATTGAAAAATTTATCTGATACTTTATGTTATCGCTACATATTACTTTTACATCAGTGTAAAAAAAATAATACGCAAAAATACTTCCTGCAAACATTCCAATGAATTGACCACCAATCCAAAAAAATGCACTAGGCGAATATTCTGTAGCTATCCAGGCAAAAAATAAACCTACCCATATTGTTATCAACACAGATATCAGCCATTCAGTCCTCTTTTTTAACATGTTTACAAAATATGCAAGAATCTGACTGGCATTAGTTAAAAAAACACCCAACCCGACTAATATAACCAATAAAACAAGTTCCACTCCCCAATTTTCACCCATAATTTTGCTTGTCGTATAAGTAATGCATGCCGCCAGTAAGGCAATCACAGCAATATAAATACCGAGGTAGTTCAAAAACCTGAAAGCAAAGCCAGAATCACGCAATGAAAAAAATCTCCTGTTATAATAGGCTGAAACAGGATTTATCATAAACATAGAAAAGAATGAAATTATTGTTGTTACTATAGCCACTACACCAATTTGTTCAGGACTCATCTGTATAGTTAAAACACGGACGACAAATAGAGAACTAATTGCTACGACAACCCTTCCCCCGACAACTCTAATAAGATCATTCCACATTATTACAAAATAATTTATTTATGCTTTTTTCATTTCAAAAATACCGCAACCATAACTACAACCATAATTTTCTTTTATCTTATCCTGATTAATTTCCACATCTTCGTAAAACCTACCGTTATCATCTATATATGAAAATTTGTCGATAAAAAATTTTTCTGAAAGGATATTAAATAAATAATTTACAGAAAATACTCTGTGAGCATTAAACTCTATTCTCATATGGCCAATCGGTACTGATAAGTAAAACACTCCATCCTCTTTCAACATTCTATAAATATTATTTATGGCCTTAATATGCCCATTCAAATCGATTGGGTCACCATAACGACCCAGCCCAAAATGCTCAATCGCATGTAAAGATGAAACTGAATCACAATAATTGGATAATGAAAGCTCATCACTAGTAACATCGGCTTTCTTTATGATTATATTTCTTACCACATCGTCACTATCTCTAATATCAATATATTCTATCTCTCTGAAAACGGCTACATGAGAAACAAACCCATAAACCGATGAACCGATATCAACATGTTTAATCGGCTTATTATTATAAATTCTCCTTGCCACATATAAATCCTGATGAAAATAATGTCCTGACATCTCTCCTGATAATTCATAACGATCATTCATAATTGGAAATATTTTTAGCATTCCACTAAATTCAGGAGAATCTTTTATCTGCTTCTTTATACGTATAAGATCCTTCAGATATGCGAACAGCCCTCGACATGAATAAATAAAACGACGAAAATCTAAGCCAACGTGCTTTAAAATCAGGACTGGTGCTCTAAGTATCATGGTTCTCCTCAAGGTAATGGGTATATTGTGTTTTATACCAATAATGAATCATATAGCTCTATCGTCACCCAAACCTAATCCCATGAACAATACGAATAAGATTCTGTTTAGGCTTCAATTATTTCTAAATCTACCGATATAGCCAATAGAAACAGGGACTCCTTCTGGCTTACATTAATATGCAGGAGAATGCGACATAAGCAACAACTTACTGTATTTACAATGGCAATATGGAAATAATCCCTTAATAAACTAACATTTAGAGGATAATTTTGATGTGTATCACAGATTTTGGACAAAAAATAAACTATATAAATCAATAATATGGCAACCCCGAGTACAAATATACCCCTGAGCGGTCTGGCTCGGCGTCTGGTTCAGGATGGACTCCTGACTGATACAGATGCCCAGGAAGCCAATGATCAGGCTCTGAAGAAGAAAATCCCGTTTGTGACCTATCTGGTCCAGAACGATATCCTGAAAAGCCCGGATATCGCCGCCTCAGCCTCCCATGAATTTGGGGTACCGATCTTTGATATCACGGTTATGGATACCGAATCCATGGCTACCTCATTGGTGGAAGAGAAGCTGGTTCGCCGCCACCACGCCCTGCCCCTCTACAAACGTGGTAATCGCCTGTTTGTGGCGGTAGCTGACCCGACCAACCTGCAGGCGCTGGATGAAATCAAGTTCCATGTTGGTACCAATACCGAAGCCGTACTGGTAGAAGAAGACAAGCTTGCTGCTGCCATTGAAAAGGCAATGGATGCACAGGATACCAGCATGAGTGATCTCACTGATGCGGATCTGGATGATCTGGATATCACCTCTGATGATGATGAAGGTGGCCCGGATGTACGGGAATCTGAAAT
>JAOUJV010000084.1 GCA_029882995.1 Gammaproteobacteria bacterium
TGCCTATGCGAACCTTGAATCTGTCTAGATTATTTATTGTGTAAATAAGAAATGAAAAGGGGCCTGTTATGAAACGTCGTGATTTTGTAAAAGGAATTGGGATCGGCACACTGGCGACAAGCAGTCTGGTTACTGCAACGGCCAGTGCCAAACCAAAAATAAAATGGAAAATGGTAACCACCTGGCCCAAGAATTTTCCGGGCCTGGGAACCGGGGCAAATTTTCTGGCCAAGACCATTGGTGAGATGAGCGGTGGACGTATGGAGGTCAAGGTATATGGCGCAAAGGAAATTGTGCCTGCATTTGAATCATTTGATGCGGTTTCACGTGGTACTGCTGAAATGGGTCATGGCGCAGCCTATTACTGGAAAGGTAAATCAGAAGCAGCCCAGTTTTTCGCTGCCGTTCCATTCGGATTAACAGCGCAGGAGATGAATAGCTGGTTATATCACGGTGGCGGCATGGAGTTGTGGCGCGAAGTGTATGCGCCATTTAATCTGATTCCCGCAGCGATTGGAAACAGTGGCGTGCAAATGGCAGGCTGGTTCAACAAGGAAATTAATTCTCTGGCCGATCTGAAAGGGTTAAAGATGCGTATCCCCGGGCTGGGTGGTGAGGTTTTAAAACGTGCCGGTGGCACGCCGGTCAGTTTGCCAGGAGGTGAATTGTTTACATCACTGAAATCAGGTGCCATTGATGCGACTGAATGGGTTGGACCATATAACGATCTGGCTTTTGGGTTATATAAAGCAGCAAAATATTACTATTATCCCGGCTGGCATGAACCTGGCACGACCCTGGAAACATTTATCAATAAAGAGGCATTCAATGCACTACCGGATGATCTGAAAATAATAGTGATGAATGCATGCCGTATTGCCAATCAGGATATGCTTGCTGAATATACAGCCAGAAACAATAAGGCGCTTCATACACTGGTTACAAAACATAAAGTACAACTGAAAAAGTTGCCTGATGAAGTTCTTTTGAAACTGCGTATATTGTCAGATGAGGTAGTTTCCGAGATTGCTGGAAAAGACCCGATTTCCAGAAAGGTATTTGACTCATTTTCCAGCTTCCGCAAACAGGTTATTGAATGGCACAAGGTTTCCGAGCATGCCTATATGAATGCAAGGGCCTTGTAAAACTTGAAGATTTGATTTTTGAGTCAATACTCATGGTTAGAGAGCAAGATCATTCAGGATGAATTAGATGAAGGCCAAAAAGACCTTAGGTGAAAATAAAACCGAGATTGCCCGTGTCATTGCAGTTACATCGGGCCGCAAGGGCATGGGTAAAACAAATATCGCTGTTTCATTTGCTATTGTTCTGGCGGAGCTTGGTAACCGTGTTACCTTGATCGATATGGATCCAGGAGTTGCCGGTGTCAATATGTTAATGGATATTAAGCCGGAATATAATATCGGTAATGTTATTAATGATGGCAAACCGGTTCAATCAGCAATAACACATACCGCATACCGTGTTGATATCTTGCCCGGTATTTCAGCTGACAATGCGTTAGTTGGCCTCTCTGAGACACAAAAGGAAAACCTGTTTAAGGCGGCAGATTCTCTTTGCCATAATAATGATTACATCATTATTGATACAAAGGCGGGTGAATCAAAAGATTCTGAAATTGTAATGCAAGCTGCAGATGAAGTGATTGTAATTACTACAACAGATCCGGAAGCTGTCATGGATGCCTATGCAACAATTAAATTAATCAAGCAGGGATCGCCAGATATTATTATTCATCTCGTTATAAATCGCGCAGAAAGTGAAAAAGCAGCTATTAATACGATGAGAAAAGTAGGTTCGATTGTGGAGCAATTCATTCATGGTCAACTTGAAGACGATGGTTATCTGCCAACAGATAATGCTGTCATGAAGGCAGAAGCGCATAACAAACCATTTGTTGTCTATGATCCTGCCAGTGTTGCGACACAGGCACTAAAAGGCATTACCAATGCGATAATAAACAAGCATACTTCCCCGTTGACATATGTTCGTGGAGAAAAGGAAGGCTTTTTTGTCCGTCTGAAAAACCGACTTTAACTATTGTCCATAAACCATATCAGGTAACCATGTAGCCAGAGAAGGCCAGATTGCCAGAATAGAAAGAGCAAGCAACTGTATACCAATGAACGGTATGACACCCTTATAGATCTGCATGGTTGTAACATAGTCAGGCGCAACGCCGCGCAGATAAAATAGTGCAAACCCGAATGGCGGGGTCAAAAATGAAGTTTGAAGATTAATAGCAATCATAATCCCGAGCCAAACCGGATCAATATCCATAGCAAGCAAAACAGGTCCGACAATGGGGACAACAACAAAGGTAATTTCAATAAAATCCAGAATAAAACCCAGTAAAAAAATAACTATCATAACGACCAGCAAGGCACCAAATTCGCCACCCGGCAAGCTGGTCAAAAGTTCACGTACCGTTTCATCACCGCCAAATCCACGAAATACCAGAGAAAACACAGAGGCACCGATAAAGATCATAAACACCATGCTGGTTACATTGGTTGTGGATCGCATGACATCTTTTAGTATCTGTATGGAAAATTGTTTTTGACTGATTGCGAGCAGAATGGCACCCATTGCACCGACAGAGGCAGCTTCTGTTGGTGTTGCAAACCCGGCAATAATAGAGCCAAGAACAGCAAAAATAAGCAGTAAAGGAGGAAACAAAACCTTGATTGCCTTTATATATAAATCCTTTCCTTTGAACTCATTACGTTCATCTTCAGGAATAGCGGGAACATACTCCGGTTTGAAAACAGCAACCAGCATTATCCAGATAACATAAAGACAAACGAGCAAAAGCCCGGGAATAATGGCACCAACAAACAAGTCGCCAACAGAAACAGTGTCAGGTGAAAAAAGCCCCATTTCCAGCTGTGCCTGTTGATAGGCTGAAGAAAGTACGTCACCAAGTAGTACCAGAATAATCGAGGGAGGGATAATTTGCCCCAGCGTCCCTGATGCACAAATAGTGCCGGTCGCAATACCGGGGTGATAATGGCGACGTAACATGGTCGGCAATGACAGCAGACCCATAGTCACAACAGTGGCACCCACAATACCGGTACTGGCAGCGAGCAACATGCCAACAACAATAACCGAAATTCCGAGTCCACCACGCAGTGAACCAAACATCATGGCCATTGTGTCAAGCAGGTTTTCAGCTACCTTTGAACGTTCAAGCATAACGCCCATAAAAACAAATAAAGGAACAGCAACCAGTGTGGTGTTGGTCATGATACCAAATAGACGATTAGGTAAGGCCTGCAGGAAGCTGTGATCAAAGGTACCTGTCATGTCCCCAATGAAGGCAAAGGCGAGCGCAACTCCCGCCAGCGTAAATGCAACAGGATAGCCGGCAAGCAAAACAATACACACAGAAACAAACATTAATAAGGCAATATATTCCATTATGAACCAGTGTGTTGTTGTTTATGATTGAGAATTAAAATAACGCCTCTGATAATTTGTGTAATACCCTGCAATATAATCAGACCGGGCATAATCAGCAGCGTTGCTTTAAGAATATAGACACCGGGTAATCCCCCGGCTTCACGAGAACCTTCCTGTAGTGCCCATGAGTCGGTGACATAATCAAGGCTGTACCAGAAAATAAAAACAGAAACAGGCAACAAGAGAAAAAATGCGCCAAGACAGTCAATCCATGCCTTGCCATAATCAGATAGATTACGATAAAAAATATCGACCCGAACATGTCCTTCCTGCTTTAGCGTGTAGGCGGCACCGAGCAGGAATACCAGTGCATGCATAAAAACAACGGATTCCTGCATGGAAATCCAGCCGATATTATTGATTTTACGCAAGACAACAATAAGAAAGGTGATGACAACCATAAACAGCGTCAACCATGAAATAGTTCGGCCAACCCACTCATTCAGCGATTCAATGAATGTGGCTATTTTTAAAAGTAGTGATTGCATGATCTGTCTGGTCTAGGGCCAGAGTTTCAGAATAAATGATTCATGTTCGCGCCGGTCCTGCAGAATATGTTTAAATGCATCCGGATTTTTGGTATGAGTTAATTCACCATCGCGTGGAAAGTACATGTCGTAAAGGCGAGATAACCAGAAGCGCAATGCACCAGCACGTAACATCACAGGCCACATTGCATGTTCCTGTTCGGTTAAATGACGTTGTTCATGGTAGGCGTGGACAAAAGCCAGTGTTTTTTCCTCATCAAGGCTGCCGTCTTCCTTGCCGCACCAGTCATTAACGGTCACTGCAATGTCATAAAGCAATACATCATTACAGGCATAGTAAAAATCAATAATGCCGGTCAATTCATTATCTGTAAACATGACGTTATCGCGAAACATATCAGCATGGATAATGCCTGTTGGCAGATCAGAGCGATCGTGCTGTTTCTGGAATTTTATTTCATCCTGCAGCATATGAAGTTCATCATCGTTCAGTTTTGATGAAACCTGCTTGCTGGTTTCAGCCCACCAGTGTGGACCACGTGCATTTGGTCTTGTTTGTTTGAAGCTTTGCCCTGCTACATGCATGTGCCCCAGATGTGAACCGAGTGCTGTTACCTGCTCAACATTTGGAGTAATAACGTTAATTCCTTGCAGCCGCGTAACAAGTGCTGCCGGTTTTTCATTTAATTTACGCAAATAATGATTGTTATTATCCGGGATTGGATGTGGGCAAGGTACACCTTCATCAGCAAGGTGTGCTGTCATATCCAGAAAATAGGGAAGATCATTCATGCCCAGTGCTTCAAACAAGGTGAGGACATATTGTCCCTGCGTTGTTGTTACAAAGTAGTTGGTATTTTCAATACCGGCACTGATGCCTTCATAATCGACAAGCTCGCCAATCGAATATTCAGTCAGAAATTGTTCCAGTTCGTTACGCTCGACGCGCGTATATACAGACATGGGAATCCGGGGTTCTTAAAAGGTCAGTGCCTATTTTATTACAATTTCAGGCAAATTCCCGCTAAAAGTTTCCGATTTTTCTAGTTGATTTTTAAGTTAAGAAAAATTAAAGCTAATTTACCACTTCAGGATAACCCAGCTTGGCACTGCAATATCCGATGCCAAATCATCACGCCGTGTTTCCAGGTTACCGTCTCCATCTGAATCCACCATGTAATAGGGAACACCGGCAGAGGGAACAATTTTAACCATATATAAACGGCCGTTAGCACGGTATTCATGTACAGTCGTATCTTTACGTTTAATGATAGTTACTTCCGGTTCAAGGGTCTCACCGCTTTTTACCTTCTCGGGTATCGGTGGTGGTTCAGGAACAGGCTGAAGTTCAGGTGTTTCTTCTGCATTAGCATAGGTGAAGAAAAGTCCCATTATCATCAAGAGTAGTTTTGTATATCTCATTCTTATTCCCTATTATGGTAATTGTTCCGGCACCTGCAAAATGGTTAGTCATGGAATCCGGAATTACAATTCGAGCAGAATTTCTTTTTCCTCAGCCGATGGCTCAAAGCCACGGTGTTCATAGTGCTGGAAGATAGCATTAACCACATCCTGAGGCTTGTCCAGTACTTTTACCAGATCAAGATCATCGGCATCGATAGTGCCTTCTTCGACGAGGGTGTTTTTGAACCATTCGAGCAATCCTTTCCAGAAAGGCGAATGTACCAGAATAATCGGAATTCGACGGGTCTTGCCGGTCTGAACAAGTGTCAGGATTTCTGCCAGCTCATCCAGTGTGCCAAAACCACCGGGCATCACGACATAGGCAGAGGCGTATTTAACAAACATTACTTTACGTGAAAAGAAATGTCGGAAATTAAGTGAAATATCCTGATAGGGATTGCCGCCTTGTTCCATAGGCAGTTGAATATTCAGCCCAATGCTGGGTGATTTGCCAGCAAAGGCGCCCTTGTTGGCTGCCTCCATAATGCCGGGGCCACCACCACTGACAACACTAAAACCGGCATCGGATAATGCCAAAGCAACTTCCTCGGTTAATTTGTAGTAAGGGTGATCCGGTTTGGTACGTGCAGATCCAAAAATACTGACGGAAGGCTTTATCTTGGCCAGTCGCTCAAAACCTTCGACGAATTCAGCCATGATTTGAAAAATTTTCCATGACTCACGTGTGAGCATGGAATCATTAATAGGACTGAAACTGGGATGAGAATGTTTAAAACCATTATTGTTCGACATATATAAAATTCCTCGACTTCCGTGTAGACCAACGTGGTCTGTAAAGTTGAATTCGGTTACCCTTACTTAAACATAGCGGCTTTTTAAATACTTGCTTTAGAAGGCATATTCTTAAGAAAATACAACAATATGCAAAATATACCCGACAAATTATGTTGAAAAAATCACCAACATGGTCATGAAACAACAACAACTGGTACTTGTCGACGGTTCATCCTATTTGTATCGTGCTTTTCATGCGATGCCTGGCCTGACCAATTCAAGAGGTGAACCGACCGGTGCAGTCTATGGGGTGATCAATATGATCAGGAAACTGTTGTCTGATGAGACACCGGATTTGATTGCGGTCGTATTTGATGCCAAAGGAAAGACTTTTCGTGATGACATATATAAGGAATATAAGGCCAATCGTCCGCCGATGCCGGATGATTTACGCAAGCAGATAAAGCCGTTATATGAAATCATCGAGGCCATGGGTATCCCGCTAATCAGCATCGAAGGCGTGGAGGCAGATGATGTTATTGGCACATTGGCAGTACAGGCTAAACAGCAGGGTATAAAAAGTCTGATTTCAACCGGCGATAAGGACATGGCACAACTGGTGGACAAGGATGTGACCTTGATGGACACGATGAAGGGATCGGTGTCTGATCCAAATGGTGTTAAGGAAAAATTTGGTGTACCGCCGGAGCGTATTGTTGATTACCTTGCCCTGATTGGTGATACATCAGATAACGTACCGGGTGTACCAAAGTGTGGGCCTAAAACCGCTGTGAAGTGGCTGGATGAATATGGCTCGCTTGATAACATCATGGAGAATGCAGATCAAATCAAGGGCAAGGTTGGGGAAAATCTGCGCGCAACACTGGAGCAATTACCCTTGTCACGCACACTGGTGACTATCAAGACAGATGTTGAACTTGAACAATCACCTGAGCAATTACACATCAAACCAGCCGACACGGAAAAGCTACGAACGCTTTTCCAGAATATGGAATTCAAAACATGGCTGAGTGAAGTTATTTCTGATAGTGACTCTACACAATCGAATAAAAAAGAAGTAAAAAATCATTACACAACAATCCTGACACAAAAAGAATTTAATCACTGGTTTAAACAGGTTGAAAAGGCAAAATTATTTGCTGTCGATCTTGAAACAACCAGTCTGGATTACATGCAGGCAGAGATAGTGGGTTTATCTTTTTCAATCAAGGAAGGCGAAGCTGTTTATATACCGGTTGCTCATGATTATGAAGGTGCACCGCCGCAACTGCCACGCAAACAGGTACTGGATACACTCAAGCCGGTACTGGAAAATGAAAAACAATTAAAGACTGGGCACAATCTGAAATACGATATGAGTGTCCTGGCCAATTATGATATTGCATTGCGTGGTATTGCTTATGATTCAATGCTGGAATCCTATGTGATCGATAGTACCGCAACGCGACATGATATGGATTCCTGTGCAATGAAATACCTAGGTCACCAGACTATCAAGTATGAAGATGTGGCTGGCAAGGGGGCCAAACAAATTCCGTTTAATATGGTGCCGCTGGAACAGGCGGGTCCATATGCAGCAGAAGATGCTGATATCAGCCTGCGTTTACATGAGCACTTGTGGCCGCGTGTTTGTGAAAACAAAAAAATCCAGACCCTATTTGAAGAGATGGAAATACCTTTAGTGCCGGTGTTGTCCTATATGGAACGCACGGGCGTTCTGGTCGATGCCGATATGCTGCATAAACAGGGCAAGCGATTACTGAAGCGCATGCAGGAAGTGGAACACGAAGTGCATGATCTGGCCGGTGAAGAATTTAATCTGGGCTCACCCAAACAGTTACAGGAAATCCTGTTTGAAAAGCTGTCGTTGCCAATTATCCAGAAAACACCTAAAGGGCAGCCTTCAACAGCAGAGCCGGTATTACAGGAACTGGCCAATGATTATCCGATGCCACGGTTGATTCTCGAATACCGTAGCCTGAGTAAATTGAAATCAACATATACTGACAAATTACCGGAACAGATTAATCCGAAGACCGGTCGTGTACATACTTCCTATCATCAAGCAATCACAGCAACAGGGCGTTTATCATCATCTGATCCAAATTTACAAAACATCCCGGTACGTAATGAAGAAGGTCGACGCATACGGCAGGCGTTTATTGCACCAGCCGGATATAAAATAGTCGCTGCTGATTATTCTCAAATTGAATTACGGATCATGGCGCATCTTTCCGGTGACAAGGGTTTATTGTCAGCTTTCTCTGAAGGACGGGATATTCATCGCGCAACCGCGGCTGAAGTATTTGGACTGGAAGAATCAAAAGTCAGCAATGAGCAACGACGCCATGCCAAGGCAATTAACTTTGGTTTGATTTATGGCATGTCTGCCTTTGGGTTGGGTAAACAGCTTGGTATCGGGCGCAATGAAGCACAAAGCTATATTGATCTTTATTTTGATCGTTATCCGGGTGTTAAGGCCTATATGGATGAAACCCGTGAGCGTGCACGTGAACAGGGCTATGTAGAAACTGTATCAGGTCGCAGATTATATTTGCCGGATATTAAAGCCAGTAACATGCAGCGCCGTCAATATGCAGAGCGTACAGCGATAAACGCACCCATGCAGGGAACGGCCGCTGATATTATCAAGCGTGCCATGATCCGTATTTTTGACTGGTTACAAGCGGAACAACCGGACGTGAAAATGATCATGCAAGTGCATGATGAACTGGTGTTTGAAGTTGCTGAGCAGCAACTTGATAAATCTGTGACAATTATTAGGGAAAAAATGGTTGCCGCTTCTGATCTTTCATTGCCGATGGTAGTAGATACCGGGGTTGGTGAAAACTGGGATCAGGCACACTAGATTAATTTGCTGAGTAACCTCTCAAGCTGTTGTGATTTTGTTCAAAGAAAACATAACAATTATTCCGGAACTTTTTATTTTTATCCGCGTCATAGATTGTGTGCATCATTAATGATTTCCGCAACCCCCTGCGATTTTAATGATGCATCCGGTTTACACCCTGAATCGGATATTTCAGACCTCGATCCTCTTCCCCTATCCCCTGCAGGATCGGGGTCTGTTTATTTTTCCAGTGCCAACCACCGATCCAGAATGGCATGCACTTCATCAATACCGGTTTTATCTTTTGCCGAAAATAACTGCACACTGAAAAGATCAGAATTTTGTATGGCTTTTTTAACTTGAAGCAATGTTGTTTTAGCAGCGCCACGTTTGAGTTTGTCGCACTTGGTCAGCAGTATGTGTACCGGCATACCAATCTGATGACACCAATCAAGCATTTGCTGATCAATCTCGGTCATTGGATGCCTTATATCCATGATGAGAACCAGACCTTGCAACGATTCACGCTTGCGCAGGTACTCATCAATCGCATGGTGCCAGTCCTTTCTTGTCTTCTCCGGCACCT
>JAOUJV010000085.1 GCA_029882995.1 Gammaproteobacteria bacterium
CCTAAGGAAAACAAAGCACAAACCTCCACGTATCAACACTGTTGTTGACCCGCCGTGAACCGGAGAAATACAAATGGCTACACGCAAAGCCGAAATCTCACGTAAAACCAATGAAACCGATATTACTGTTGCTGTCGATCTCGATGGGACTGGTAAATCTGATCTGGCTACCGGTATCCCATTTCTGGAACACATGCTTGATCAGGTGGCTCGCCACGGCCTGATTGATATATCAATCAAGGCCAAGGGGGATTTACACATCGATGCCCACCACACAATGGAAGACATTGGTATTACATTGGGACAGGCGATTAATAAAGCTGTAGGTGATAAACAGGGTATTCGACGTTATGGTCATGCCTATGTACCACTTGACGAGGCATTGTCGCGCGTCGTGATTGATCTGTCAGGACGACCCGGTCTTGAATATGGAGTCAAGTTTCAACGTGCACAGATTGGCGATCTGGAAGTGGATTTATTTCATGAATTTTTTCAGGGTTTCACCAATCATGCAATGGTCACTCTGCATATCGACAGTCTGCGCGGAATTAATGCACACCATGTTGCCGAAACAGTGTTCAAGGCTTTTGGTCGTGCGTTGCGCATGGCGCTGGAACCTGATCCTCGGATGCAGGGTATCCTGCCTTCTACGAAAGGGAGTCTGTAGGACAGCTTCCTTTTGTTTGTCTGTGCACGCAAAGAACATGTTGGGTAAAACTTCAAATCAGGTTTGTTTAATTCCATGAGTACGGTTGCGGTTATTGATTACGGGATGGGTAATCTGCATTCTGTCTCCAAGGCGCTTGAACATGCAGGCAACAAAACCACTGTTGTCGTTTCGAGTGATGCCGATGCTATATTAAAGGCAGACCGTGTGGTGTTGCCGGGCGTAGGTGCTATCAGAGACTGTATTAATGAACTGAAAAAAACAGGTCTTGATCAGGTCGTTCAGGAATGCTGTAAAACAAAGCCGTTCCTTGGTGTTTGTGTTGGCATGCAGGCATTGATGGAATCCAGTGAAGAAAACAATGGTACAACCTGTTTAGGTATTTTCCAGGGGCAGGTAAAACGTTTTGCCAATGATATGAAAAGTAATAACGACATACTGAAAGTCCCACACATGGGCTGGAATCAGGTACATCAGGAAACCGAACATGCCCTGTGGAAAAATATAAAACAGGACAGTCGTTTTTATTTTGTGCACAGCTATTATGTTGAAACGACATCCCGAGATAACATGACAGCATCAACAGATTACGGTATTGGTTTTACATCCGCTATCGCACATGAAAATATTTTTGCAGTGCAATTTCATCCTGAAAAAAGTCAGCATGATGGTTTGCAATTATATGCAAACTTTCTGCAATGGGATGGACAGTAATATTTTTTTAATTTGAGACTCATTTAAGAGATTGAAACAATGCTTTTAATTCCCGCAATTGATCTGAAACAGGGTAAATGTGTACGTTTAAAACAGGGCCGTATGGAAGATGATACTGTCTTCTCGGACGATCCGGTTGCGATGGCTGAACGCTGGATCGAAGCAGGTGCCAAACGATTACACATTGTTGATCTTGATGGTGCCTTCGCAGGTAAACCTGTCAATGCTGAAGTCATTCACAACATTACTGAAGCCTTCCCCGGTATTTCAATTCAGGTCGGCGGCGGGATTCGTGATGAAGATACAATACAGGCCTATCTGGATGCCGGTGTGCAATATGCCATTATCGGCACCAAGGCAGTCAATGCACCGCATTTTGTTTCTGATGTCTGTATCGAATTTCCTGGACGAATTATTGTTGGTCTTGATGCCAAAGATGGCAAAGTCGCCATTGATGGCTGGTCAAAGTTATCCAATCATGATGTCATTGATATGGCAAAACATTTTGAAAAGGATGGTGTTGTTGCCATTGTTTATACCGATATCAGCCGTGATGGCATGATGCAGGGACTGAATATTGAAGCAACGGTCAAGGTTGCACAGGCAATTTCCATTCCGGTGATTGCTTCCGGTGGCATTACGACTATCGAGGATATTCGTGAGTTATGCAAATACGCTGATGAAGGTATCACGGGTGCTATTACCGGTCGTGCCATTTATGAAGGCACACTGGATTATGCCGAAGGTCAGGCACTGGCCACCAAACTTACTTCGTAAATAATCATCATGGGTCTCGCAAAACGAATTATTCCCTGCCTTGATGTCGATAACGGACGCGTCGTTAAAGGTGTCCAGTTTGTTGATATTCGTGATGCCGGTGATCCGGTTGAAATTGCACGCCGTTATGATAAGGAAGGAGCCGATGAACTAACCTTCCTTGATATTACTGCCAGCTCGGATAACCGTGAAACCATGGTACATGTAGTGGAAGAAGTGGCAGGCGAAGTATTTATTCCGTTAACCGTCGGTGGCGGTATTCGTACCGTTGAAGATATTCGCCGTATGCTCAATGCCGGTGCCGACAAGGTAGCGATTAATACGGCCGCTGTTTTTAATCCTGAATTTGTTAAAGAAGCTGCTGAAAAATTCGGTTCACAGTGTATCGTGGTTGCCATTGATGCCAAGCGTGTTGATGATCATTGGGAAATATTTACCCATGGCGGCCGCAAGCCTACCGGTATTGATGCCATTGAGTGGGCACAGAAAATGGTCGATTATGGCGCTGGCGAGCTACTCGTTACCAGTATGGACAGGGATGGCACCAAGATCGGTTTTGATAATGAGTTAATGAGTACCATCTGTGCACACGTCAATGTCCCGGTAATTGCCTCCGGCGGGGTCGGTAATCTGGATCATCTGGTAGAAGGCATTACCATCGGTCACGCAGATGCCGTTCTGGCGGCCAGTATTTTTCATTTTGCTGAATATTCCATAGAAGAAGCCAAGCAACACATGGCCAACGCCGGTATCGAAGTCCGGCTCTAGCCCCATTCACTGACGAATCTGCCTGAATCCGATGGACTCATGGGATATACTGGGCATATGAACGAACAATGGCTTAATGACATCAAATGGGATCAAGACGGCCTGATACCGGCCATTGCACAGGAATCAGAGACCGGCAAGGTCTTGATGATGGCTTGGATGAACCGGGAATCACTGTCACTCTCGGTCAAGGAAGGACGCGCCATTTACTGGTCCCGCTCACGCAACAAGTTGTGGCGTAAGGGGGAAGAATCCGGCCATGTGCAGCTGATAAGGGATATTCGTCTGGATTGTGATAATGACGTCATTCTGCTGAGTGTCGAACAAAAAGGCGGTATCGCCTGCCACACTGGCCGCCACAATTGTTTCTTCAAACAATTACAGGATGACAAATGGGTAGAAACAGAAGCTGTGATTAAGGATCCGGCCGATATATATAAATGATATGAGTGATGTGATACTAAAAAAACTGGCTGACGTATTGGAGTCCCGTAAAGGTGATTCTCCGGACAAGTCCTATGTGGCCAGTCTATATAATAAGGGTCTGGACACCATTCTGAAAAAAATCGGGGAAGAAGCCAGCGAAACCATTATCGCGGCGAAGGAAGGTGATCCGGACAAGATCATTTATGAAACGGCAGATTTGTGGTTTCATACTCTGGTCATGCTGGCCCAGCAAGGCCTTGGACCTGAGGATGTATTGAAGGAACTTGAACGACGCTTTGGCACTTCGGGCATAGAAGAGAAGGCAAGCCGATAAACTGGTTAACACTTTGGAGAAAATATTATGGGATTTGGTGGAATAAGCATCTGGCAATTATTGATTATCCTGGTGATTGTTTTGTTACTCTTTGGTGCAAAAAAACTGCGCAATGTAGGCTCTGATCTGGGAAGTGCTGTTAAAGGCTTCAAGGGTGCCATGAAAGAAGATGAAGCTGACAAGGAAACTGACAAGATTGCAGAAAATGCCGGTCAAACCATTGAAGGTGAAGTTACCAAGGAAAAGGAAAACTCCTGACACCTTGAATCATATTCACTTGGTCTTGAATCAGATTTATGTTTGATATCGGTTTCTGGGAACTTGCTGTCATCGGGATTGTTGCGCTTCTGGTAATTGGTCCTGATAAACTGCCTTCTGTTGCAAGAACAACAGGACTCTGGATAGGCAGAATTCGTCGCATGATTTCAAATGTTAAAGATGACATCAGCAAGGAGCTCAAGGCTGAAGAACTCAAACGCATCATGGAAGAGCAAAAATCCTCCAATGCCATTCACGAATTTATAGAAGAAACCAAATCGGAACTTTCTATCAATAATTCTGAGGAAACAAAAAAACCTCAAGATTCAGGAAGCACCAATGACAGAAGGTAATCAACCATCCAGTGATGAGCAACTAGAGCAACCTTTCCTGTCTCATCTTTTTGAATTGCGTGATCGCTTATTGCGTTCATTGCTGGCGATACTATTAATCTTTATTTGTCTGTTCCCGTTTGCCAATGAAATTTACACCTTCATGGCTGATCCCTTGATGAAACATATGCCGGAAAACAGTTCCATGATCGCAACTGAAGTGGCTTCCCCTTTTCTGACACCATTTAAACTAACACTGATGGCTGCAATAGCGCTGGGTATGCCGGTTATTCTTTTTCAGGTATGGAGTTTTGTCGCTCCGGCATTGTACCGTAATGAACGCAGACTGGTATTTCCACTCATGTTTGCAAGTACCTTTCTATTTTTTGCCGGTATGCTGTTTGCTTATTACGTCGTATTCCCGCTTATTTTCGGATTCTTTATTGGCGTTACGCCGGAAGGCGTGACTGTAATGACAGACATCAGTCGCTATCTTGATTTTGTACTTAAACTGTTCTTTGCCTTTGGTCTGGCTTTTGAAGTTCCTATCGCAACCATACTCATGGTCTGGACCGGATTTACAACACCCGAAGCACTTACAGAAAAAAGACCCTACATTATTGTTGGTGCATTTATACTCGGGATGTTACTGACGCCACCTGACATTATTTCGCAGACATTGCTGGCAGTACCAATGTGGATATTATTTGAGGCAGGTATTTTCTTTTCACGCTTCTTCGTTAAACCCGACCCCGACTCCCAGCCAGAAGAAAACAACTAATACTCCCTAACGAAATTGTCTCTCACTGCGGAATGAAGACACATGCTCCTTGATGAATTCAGGTGCTTCTGTCAAATCAAACTGGAATTGTGAAAAGGATTTTGTTGATTGTACAAGGCGTGTCAGTTTTGCATAAATAAGATTATTTTCAAGATTGATGACAATGGTGCTGTCCACATCATATACGGCCGCTGGTGTAATCAGTGTTGTCGGATGCTCCCTTGGATCAAGATTGGGTAATAACAGACTGCGATAGTATTCACTGCCGGCACCAACCCCTTTCAATCCCTTGGTGGCTACCGGTGCTGCATCATCTGATATCATTCTGATACCAACATGAACAGAATTCTGGTGTTGTATACGTAACCAGCGAATTAACCCGATTTCCCACTCCCCTTCATCCGTCATTTTAATCGGTTTTAATGCAACCAGCTCACCCACATTGACCTGTGTGCTCTGTCCATAATTGCAATAAAGACTCAATCCGCCACTGCTATCGCTACGCTGATGCCACAAATTAATACTGTAGTTCGGTTGTGCTTCCGGGTGTTGTTCATCATCCAGCAACTTATGTGCCTCTGTTGCATACACATTGACCCACATATTACGTTCATTTTTCCCATCACCCGAATCAAAACGTGAAACCCGTGGTTTTTCTATACCACGTGATAATCGTGATTCACGATCCTGTTCCTGCCAGACTTCTTCTGCTGCAGAAAGCATTTCCATACTTTTATTTATATCCGGCTTGGCCTTTTTTTGTTTTTGCAACTCAAGCTCATGCTGTTCAGGATTAAACGGGATTTCCTTGCTCACAAAATAATGGCTTGCGCTCAGGCCTGTCGTCATAATCACTTTTGACAAATTCATGGAGCGTGAAGACATCCGTTCCGGCCTGACATTCCATGCATTTTCCAGACGTACAAACATATCACGCCTCTGGCGACGACCCAGCATGGTAATGTATTTTTTACCCTTGGATTTGAGAGGTTCGGAAAGTTTTTCAATTTGCTGTTTGACATTGGCCAACAATACATGTGCATCAATAATGCGTACGTCAATAGGCCTGAATGATTTCATGCTTGAAGTTATACAACGTGGTGGCGCATCTGTTGCCAAATCTATAATAAATTTTCCTACCAGTGAATCCTTCATCCCCGGTTTATGAATCAGTGTGTTGGTCGACCATGTTTTAAGATGATGATCAATTCTGTTTGTCTCACCCTGCATGAGTCGATAGGGATTGGATAATGACAGTAGAACAATCCGCTTGTAGGCATCAATTATCGGGTTGGTCCATTTATTGTCGCCTGTTTTTATTTCTCTTGAAAAAAGGGCCGGGTTTTTTTCTGTAAATTGATATAACTGATGAAGTTCACTCCATATTGTCGGAGGCTCACTTTCATAAACAATATAGCTTTCAAGTAAAATACGTGAGAGATGGCGGATCGCACAATAAAGTGCATTTTTCAAAATCACATCCTGCTCTTCTTCCTCACAGCCACGATGAGACAGCTCAACAATAATCAGTTTATAGGCAAAAGCCATTTCCCGATGTAATTCACGCACTGTATCAACACTTGTCAGTGTATGCATTGATAACGGAAAGCTGGCATTCAAATATCTTTTCTTGATGGTTTTAACCAAATCAAGAATCAATGGCTGAATCTGAAGCAAGAAATTATGGCGGTGAATTAAATCAATCTGGCAACGATTAATATCTTTCAAAACCGGCAACAACTGTTTGACCGTTTCGTTAACATTGGCCGCAGGCAATGCATCCACCCACTGTTTTAATCCTTTTGGATGGATATCGAGACCAGGCCTACGTGACGGATCCTGACGAGGTACTTGTAACTTAATTCCCTTCATGGACTAACCAAAACCCTGAATGCAGGCTCGTGATCCTATCAAAAACTGCAGCTTTATATAACAACAACCTTAATCCACGGGAATAATTGAAGTTTCTGGTACATAAGAATAAAAAAACCACGGATGAAAGCGTGGTTTTTTGGTTTGGTGGGCCCGCCAGGACTCGAACCTGGGACCAAGGGATTATGAGTCCCCTGCTCTAACCAACTGAGCTACAGGCCCTTGAAGAGGGGCATTCTACCAGATTTTAAAGTACTTGATAGCATCACATGCGATGCCATAAAAATAAAAAGGCGCGAACAAGCCGCGCCTTGATAATTTTAAAATTAAATAAAATTTATTGTGTTTCCTGATCCAGGAAGCTACGTAACTTGTCTGAACGAGAAGGATGACGCAGTTTACGTAATGCCTTGGCTTCGATCTGACGAATACGTTCACGGGTTACATCAAATTGCTTACCCACTTCTTCCAGCGTGTGATCTGTATTCATATCAATACCAAAACGCATACGCAATACTTTCGCCTCACGTGCTGTCAGACTGGAAAGTACATCACCCGTCAGTTCACGCAAACCTTCAAAAGTTGCATTTTCTTCCGGTGCCTTGACGTTAGCATCTTCAATGAAGTCACCAAGATGTGAATCTTCATCATCACCTATTGGTGTTTCCATGGAGATTGGTTCCTTGGCAATCTTCATTACCTTACGAACCTTGTCTTCAGGCATCTCCATCGCCTTCGCCAGTTCTTCCGGTGTTGCCTCACGACCCATTTCCTGCAGCATCTGACGCGAGATACGGTTCAGTTTATTAATGGTTTCAATCATATGAACCGGTATTCGAATTGTACGTGCCTGATCAGCAATAGAACGTGTAATCGCCTGACGAATCCACCATGTCGCATATGTCGAGAACTTGTAACCACGACGATACTCGAACTTGTCGACAGCTTTCATCAAACCAATATTGCCTTCCTGAATCAAATCCAGAAATTGTAGTCCCCGGTTGGTGTATTTCTTGGCAATTGAAATAACCAGTCGCAGGTTGGCTTCCACCATTTCCTTCTTTGCACGACGTGCCTTGGCTTCACCAATCGACATCTGGCGATTGATTTCCTTGATTTCACTGATAGACATACCACATTCTTCTTCTATCGAAACCAGTTTGTTCTGGGAACGGGTAATTTCACTTTCATACTGCTCAAGTACTGACGAATAGGATTTGCCGGCATCAATCTGTTTCTTTAGCCATTCAGTATCCGTTTCATTGTCAGGGAATGAAACAATAAATTCCTTACGTGGCATATGCGCCTTGTTAACACAAATATCCATGATCACACGTTCATGTGTGCGGATACGATCAACAACTTCACGCAGATTGTAAACAAGTCGATCCATTAAACGTGGAACCAGTTTTAATTGCATAAACTGTTCGATCAGATCCTTGCGTACTTTCTTTGTCTTTGTGTCATCTTTGCCATGCTTGCCCAGTGCATTGATATAACGCTTGTGCAGTGAACGTATCTTGGCAAAGCGTTCCTTTGCTTCTTCTGGATCAGGACCGGTATCTACTTCCGCTTCCGCTTCTGTGTCATCATCATCACTGCTATCTGCTTCGGCAGTCTTCGGTGTTGCAGGCTCCGGCATATCCGGTGCATTGGGATCAATAAAACCGGCAATCACATCGGTCAGGCGAATTGTTTCCTCACTGACTCGATCATATTCAGCCAGTAATTCAGAAATAGTGTCAGGGAATGTCGCCAGTGAAGAGGACATTTGACCAATACCTTCTTCAATCCGTTTGGCAATCTTGATTTCACCTTCTCGAGTCAATAGCTCAACGGTGCCCATCTCACGCATGTACATACGCACCGGATCGGTAGTGCGACCAAATTCATTTTCTACCGTCGTGGCAAGCGCCGCCGCCGCTTCTTCAGCTGCCGTATCATCATCATCAGAAACAGCGTTATCCGACATCAGTAATGAATCAGCATCCGGTGCCGTTTCATGCACGGAAATGCCCATATCATTAATCATGGCGATAATGTCTTCGATTTGTTCCGGATCGACGATCTCACCCGGCAGGTGGTCATTCACCTCGGTATAGGTGAGATAACCTTGTTCCTTGCCTTTTGCGATCAGTGCTTTGATCTGTGATTGTTGTTCTTGACTCATGTGTCTAACTTAACCTATTGATATATAACTAAAAATATTAAATCCTGTAAAATCTCTGCCAACTTACCGGACGCGAAAAATTAACCTGCCATTATAGTACAATTCATGTGCTCTACCCAATACATATTTAACTGTAGCAGTTAAAAGCCTTTTTATAACTCATTGTTTTAAATGTAATTATTCACTCGCCTTGGCTGGCTTGGTTAAATTTTTCAATTCCTGTATCTGTTCATCTGTCAGATCTCTGGTACTTATCTTGTCGATCTTGGCCTGATTTATAAACGCACTATCACGCTGTTTCCGCTGTTCATTGAACAGGTGGTTTAGTGCTCCTTTCAGCTCCAGTAACCAGTCCGCATCATCAGGTGGTGGTTGCCATTGTGATAATTTGATCAGGTGTTTGCCTGCATCCTGATCACGCCAGT
>JAOUJV010000086.1 GCA_029882995.1 Gammaproteobacteria bacterium
ATGCTACCGGATAGCCGGAGTATGAATTTATCCAATGCGGTTGCTGTTATTGTTTATGAGGCATGGCGCCAGAATGGTTTTAAGCAATAAGCACAACATTTTTCTATGCTTCTGATTTTTGTTCACGTCCAAGTAACAAGTGCACGGCATCTCTGGCAGTAATTTTATTATTAAGCACATTACTAACTTGCTGTGTAATCGGCATTTCAATGTTGTATTTTTGAGCTAATCCAAGTGCTTCTTCGGTAGTTTGAATACCTTCAACGGTTTGTTTGATCTCATCCAGTGCCTGCTGCATTGTTTTTCCCTGAGCAAGTGCCAGACCAAGCCGTCGATTACGTGACTGATTGTCGGTACATGTCAGCACCAGATCACCCAACCCGGCAAGTCCCATAAAGGTTTCCTTTTTTCCACCCAGAGCAATACCTAACATCATGATCTCATGTAGTCCGCGTGTAATCAGTGCTGAACGGGTGTTGGCACCAAAACCGAGACCATCGGCAATGCCGGCGGCTATCGCAAGCACGTTTTTAATCGCGCCACCAATCTCGACACCAATGATGTCATCACTGGTATAGGCACGCATACTTTCGCCATGTAACCAGCCAGCGAGTTGTTCTGCAAATGCCGGGTTGTTGGAAGCCACAGTCAGTGCTGTTGGTAAACCTTGCGCAACCTCTTGTGCAAAGGTAGGCCCTGATATCACGGCCATAATGTGCTGGTTGCCGAGTTTTTCCTCCACAATTTCATGGATCAGTTTTTTAGAATCAGGTTCGATACCTTTGGTTGCCCAGATAACCGGTTTGTTTTTTAGTGTCGAAATAATTTGTTCTAGAACATGACGAAATGCATGGCTTGGAACCGCGATCAGGCAATTGGAAGCGCGTTCAACACAGTCAGAAACATCAGAAACAGGGTGCAGGTTTTCAGGAAAGCTGATACCGGGAAGATGCTGGCGGTTTTCCTTCTGTTGCTGCAATGTTTCAATGTGGGGCGTATTATGACCCCAAAGATACACATCATGCCCGTTACGTGCGAGCAAAATAGCCAGCGCAGTTCCCCATGAACCTGCGCCTAATATAGAAAAAGAGGTTTTGTCTGAATCACTCATCAACGTTTATCTGATAATGATGAGTCTGTAATTATAGCTCTTTAATGTGCTTTTTGTTGACCGGCTTGCTGCTGTTGTTGCAGGTACAGGGCATCAAAATTAATCGGTGCCAATACAAGCTGAGGGAAACTGCCCTTGGTAACAAGTTCGGAAACTACTTCACGTGCATACGGGAACAGCATATTCGGACAATAACTACCTAGCATAGGGCCCATGTGTTCATCGGGTACATTATCAATGTAAAAGATACCGGCCTGTTGTACTTCAACCAGATAGGCAGTCTTTTCTTTCATCTTAACTGTAACAGTCAGAGATAAAACCACTTCAAAAACCTTTTCATCAAGCTTGTTGCTTTTGGATGCAACATTAAGCGTCATTTCAGGTTGACCATTTTCCTTGAAAATATTTGGTGAGTTAGGTGTTTCGAAAGAAACATCCTTGATATAGAGTCTCTGTATGGCGAATTGTGTATCTGGTATCCCGCCTGCTTTTTCTTGCTCTGACATAATATTTACCTTCTTCAAAAAATTAAAATCGACTTACGAAATACCGAGCATCTCATCAAGCTTATCGTCAAACTCCAGTTCTGATAAGTCATCAAATCCACCCACATGATAATCATCTATAAAAATCTGAGGTACGGATGTTCTGCCGCTACGTGATTCCATTTCACTGCGATATTCAGGCTGTTGATCGATTCGGATATCAATATAATCAACATTCTTTTTATCAAGCAGCTGGCGAGCCCGTGAACAATAAGGACACACAGCGGTACTGTAAATTACAACTTTGGACATGTTTTTAAGCCTTGTTAATCGGAAGATTGGCGTTTTTCCATGCCATGATTCCTCCGCCCATATTAAATACTTTTTCAAAACCATTTTTTGAAAGCAGGGAGCAAATTGTCATAGAACGCTGACCACTACGACAATTAACAATCACAGGTCTATTCTTGTATTTCTCGAGTTCTTTTAATTTTCCTTCAACACTTTTGAGAGGAATGTGAATGGAATTAAGAATATGACCTTCATTAAATTCCTTTTCTTCGCGCACATCCAGAATGATAGCGTTGTCATGGTTAATCATTTGTGTGGCAAGAGTGGGTTCGACATTCTTTATGCCGCTCATACCTTGTGACATCATGTCCTTGGCCAACATAAAAATAATAATTGCCAAGGCAATAAACAGATACCAGTTGTTAGCTACAAATTCAGGAAATTTGTCCATAGAAATACATTGACCCTTCTTTATTTGGGGAATCGTGTCTGGTTCCGGATTTGGGAAACTACATGCCCAGAGAACAGAACACTTCACGCATCATGCTTATAAGGCGCAATGTGCGTGCATCACCGACTTTATAATAAACGCGGTTGGCATCTTTGCGGGATGTCAGGATCCCCTTGTCGCGCAGGATTGCAAGATGTTGTGAGATATTGCTTTGCGATGTTCCGACATGCTCTACAATGTCCTGCACACTGACTTCAGTATCACCCAGAGTGCAGAGAATTTTAAGACGGAGCGGATGGGACATGGCTTTAAGAGAACGTGATGCACGCTCAATATCTTCATCACGTGTTATTAAAGACTCAATTTCACTTTCGATTGCCATCATGCTTGTTTACTGTCCTTGAAAATATAACGGGAATTATCCACTACCTACTGCCTTTATTACTATTACATTATACAATAATGTACCGTTTGAGAACCCATTAATTGATAAAATGAACCCGGTACGTACGCATAGTGGTACACTATAGACAACGCCAGATGCTCATTATTTCTATATATTTCAGATAATTATATAATATGCCACTACCACATAGACCTATAGTTCTGATAATCCTCGATGGTTGGGGATACAGTGAATCAGACCATTACAATGCCATTGCCTGTGCCAAAAAACCGGTATGGGATCGCCTTTGGTCACAATTTCCACATAGTTTTTTGCATACATCCGGTGCTGAAGTTGGCTTACCTGCTGATCAGATGGGCAATTCCGAAGTAGGACACCTGAATTTGGGGTCTGGCCGGGTTGTTTATCAGGAATTTACCCGTGTCAGTCGTGCCATTCGAACCGGCTCGTTTTTCAAGAACCTGACACTGACCAACGCGGTTGATAAGGCCATTTCTACTGGTAAGGCCATCCACATACTGGGACTGTTGTCCCCCGGTGGTGTCCACAGCCATGAGGAACATATTCATGCCATGGTTGAGTTGGCAGTGAAGCGCGGATGCGAAAAAGTATACCTGCATGCATTTCTTGATGGTCGTGATACGGCACCAAAGAGTGCTGAAAATTCGATTGAGCTTATGGAGGAAAAAATCAAATCCATAGGTGGTGGTCAGATCGTCTCCATTATTGGTCGTTATTATGCAATGGATCGTGATCATCGCTGGCCAAGAGTTAAGGCAGCTTATGATTTAATTACCTCCGGTATTAGTGAGTTTCAGGCACCTGATGCAAAGACAGGTCTAACCATGGCCTATGAGCGCGATGAAACTGATGAGTTTGTAAAATCAACCGCGATTATGCCGGAAGGAGCACAACCTGTTCGCATGGAAGACGGTGATATTATTGTTATGATGAACTATCGCTCGGATCGTGCAAGACAGATCACTCGTCCGTTTATTGAGCCTGACTTTGACATGTTTGATATGGAACACAGGCCAAAGCTGGGTGATTTCGTCAGCCTGACAGAATACAGTGCTGATTTTGATGCACCGGTCGCATTCCCTCCGGAACGTTTACAGAATGTGTTTGGTGCCTATATCTCAAAGCTGGGTATGCATCAGTTGCGTATTGCTGAAACTGAAAAATATGCACATGTCACTTTCTTTATGAATGGCGGTGAAGAGGAACCTTTTGAATGGGAAGACCGTATTCTGGTTCCTTCTCCGGATGTAGCCACATATGATTTGCAGCCGGAAATGAGTTCAACTGAATTAACAGACAAACTGGTTGAAGCGATTGAAAGCGGTCAATATGATTCTATTATCTGCAACTATGCAAACCCGGATATGGTTGGGCATACCGGTAACTTTGAGGCTACCATTCAGGCTATTGAGGCATTGGATAAATGTTTGGGTCGGGTAATGGAAGCATTGAAAAAGGTGGATGGTGAAGCATTAATTACAGCCGATCACGGCAATGCGGAGCAAATGCGTAATCCGGAAACAGGTCAGCCGCATACAGCACATACAACCAATGTGGTGCCATTTATCTATTTTGGTCATCGTAATGTAAAGATGGCTGAAAATAATGGTGCCTTGTCAGATGTTGCACCCACTATGCTGGAATTAATGGGTTTGGAACAGCCATCCCAAATGACAGGACACTCGCTAGTTAATCTGGTTAAATGAAAAAACTGATCACCAGTCTTCATTATAATTTTTCCCTGCTGTTTCTTGTTACTGTTTACCTTTATTCTGCAAATGTTTTTTCTGATCAGGCTGAACAACAGCAAAGACTGGAACAACTGAAATCAGAAATTAATAGTCTGCACTCGGATATCAAGGGGGCAAAACAACAAAAAAGTGAACTTGAGCAACAACTTTATTCGTCTGAAAAAGAAATCAGTCAGATCATCTCCAGCCTTAAATTCATGGATGATGAAATAAAAACAAAAATTGAAAAACTAACTGACCTGAAATGGGAAGAGCAACAACAAACCAAAAAACTTGAAAAGAACAGACTGATTCTGGCAAAACAATTACGCTCGAGTTATGTAACCGGTAGACAGGAGTATATGAAACTGCTTCTCAATCAGGATGACATTTATCTTTTGGGTCGCATCATTTCCTATTATGAATATTTTGGCAAGGCACGTGCTGAAGAGATTCGATCAATCAAGTCAACAATAGAAGACATAAAGAATTTAAGAAAAGTGATATGGGAAAAAACCGGTGAACTTGAAATATTAAGACAGGAACAAACAGCAAAAAAGGAACAGCTTGATTCAGAACAGCAAAGTAAACGTACCATACTGGCCAAACTGGATCATGATATTGAATATAAAGGTGGACGCGTAAAGCAGTTAAATGAAGATGCGCGTGAACTGGAAAAATTTATTGAAAGATTACGTCAGGTGCTGGCTGATATACCAGATCAGGCAGGAGGACAGATTCCGTTTTCCAGATTCAAGGGACAGCTTACCTGGCCAACACAAGGCAAATTAAAGGAAAAATTTGGCCAACATCGTCAGCAGGGAAAGATGAAGTGGAACGGTGTTGTGATTGGGGCAAAACAGGGACAAAGTGTGCGGGCAATCTACCATGGTCGGGTCGTATTTTCTGACTGGATGCGTGGCTACGGGATGCTGCTGATCCTCGATCATGGCAATGGATTTATGAGTCTTTACGGGCATAACCAGAGTCTTTTCCGTAATGTCGGGGACTGGATATCCGCCGGTGAGGAGATTGCCAGTGTCGGTGATAGCGGTGGCAACAGCGACAGCGGTCTTTATTTTGAAATCCGTCACAAAGGCAAACCGGTGAACCCGGCATTATGGTGCAAGCGCTAGGGCTGTAATTCGGGCAGATTGCTTTGTCTGTTCTATTATCAGTGTTATGCTTTCCCGATGTACAAATATTATAAGGAACTCTCGTTCAGGAGCAGGGTATGAATTCCAAATGGCGTAGTTTGACAGTTTTGATTACCGGCATGGTGCTGGGTCTGGTATTGGCACTGGGTCAGGGTGTCTGGGCCGAGCGTGAAACATTAAATGGATTACCTCTGCCATTGGATGAACTCAAGGCATTTACCCAGGTTTTCTCCAAGATCAAGAGTGATTATGTTGAGCAGGTAGACGATCGTCAGCTGTTAAAAGATGCTATTCGCGGCATGCTGAACGGCCTTGATCCCCATTCTACCTATCTTGATGAAACCGCTTACAAGGATCTGCGCATCGGCACCACAGGTGAGTTTGGTGGACTTGGTATCGAGGTGGGTATGGAAGATTCATTCGTCAAGGTCATTGCACCGATTGATGATACGCCGGCACAGCGTGCGGGTGTGAAATCCGGTGATTTGATTATTCGTCTGGATGAAACACCGGTGAAGGGATTGTCCCTGACGGATGCCGTTAAACTCATGCGTGGTAAACCGGGTACAGATATTCTGTTGACCATTGTGCGTGAAGGCGAGGAAAAGCCGCTCAAGATCACAATCACACGTGCGGTTATCAAGGTAAAAAGCGTCAAGCAAAAAACACTGGAAAAAGGTTATGGCTATTTGCGTATTACCCAGTTCCAGGCGCGTACCGGTGAAAACCTGCTTGATGCTATCAGCGAACTGAAAAAGGCAAACAATAATGACCTGAAAGGTGTAATTCTTGATTTACGTAATAACCCGGGTGGTGTATTGAGTGCCGCAGTTGCTGTGTCAGATGCCTTCCTGACAGAAGGATTGATTGTTTATACCAAGGGGCGTCAGGAAGATTCACAACTGAAATTCAATGCCACCCCCAGTGATATGCTGAAAGGCAAACCGGTCATTGTACTGGTCAACGGTGGTTCGGCCTCTGCTTCAGAAATTGTTGCCGGTGCATTGCAGGATCACAAGCGCGCTATCATCATGGGCAAGCGCACTTTTGGTAAGGGTTCGGTACAAACCATTATGCCAATGAGTACTGAAACAGCACTTAAGCTGACAACAGCACGTTATTACACACCTTCCGGTCGTTCAATTCAGGCAGAAGGCATTGAGCCGGATATCACATTGGAAGATGTCAGGGTTGCGAAAGTGGATACCAGTGACTTCAGTATGATCAAGGAAGCTGACCTGAGTGGCCATCTTGATAACGGTAATAGTAAAAAACAGAAATCTGACAGTAAAGACAAAAAGGAAGAGCTCTCACTGGCAAGTAAGGATTACCAGTTATATGAAGCATTGAATTTGCTTAAGGGTATGCAGATACTGCATTCGCGTAATAACAAATAACGCATTAAGGAAACCGGGTGATAACAAGAACAACCCTCTTTCTCCTGCTCATTTTTACCGGCAGTCTTTGTACTGCCGGCTCATCTGATATTTCAACACCTGTTATCAGTATTATTATTGATGATATGGGTAACCAGCACAAAACGGGTTATCGTGCAGTGAAATTACCCGGAGCGGTTGCCTGCGCCTTTCTTCCACATGCTCCTTTTACCCACAAACTTGCTGTGATGGCACATAGTTATAATAAAGAAGTTATGTTGCACGCACCCATGCAAGCCAAGGGGAATAATAATCTGGGCCCTGGCGGCTTAACGCTTGACATGTCACAGGAGCAGTTTTTAAAAACTCTGCGTGAAGATATTGAGGCAGTGCCACATGTAACCGGTATCAGTAATCACATGGGTAGTTTGTTGACTGAACATCCGGATCACATGGTTTGGTTAATGGGCGAAATTAACCGCTACGGTAACCTGTTCTTTTTTGACAGCAAAACCACCAGCAAAAGTGTTGCCAGCCGCGTAGCGGGTGATTTTGGTATTCCTAATATTGAACGTGATGTATTTTTGGATAACATTCTTAAAGAAGAAGAAATCGAAAAGCAGTTTAAAAGGCTGATTAAAATAGCTAAAACAAAAGGCAGTGCGGTAGCAATTGGTCATGCCTATGCACCGACACTGGATTTTCTGGAAAAGGAATTGTTAAAGCTGGATCAACATGGCGTTAAACTGATTCCGCTTTCCCGCATGATTGAATACCGCAAACGGAGCCAAACACCATGGCAAGTGTCCTTATCCCCCTTGCACAAGGCTGTGAAGAACTAGAAGCCATCACGGTTATTGATTTAATGCGTCGTGCCGGTATAGAGGTTATTTCTGCCGGACTTGATGACAAACCGGTCAAAGCCAGTCGTGGCACCGTAATCGTACCGGATACCACGCTCGATGAAGCACTGAAAAAGGAATACGACATGATTGTGTTGCCCGGTGGTTTACCCGGCGCCGATCATCTGGATAATGACTCACGTATTCAAAACCGGTTAAAACAAATGGCAAGCCAAAACAAATATACTGCCGCGATTTGTGCTGCACCAAAAGTATTGGCCAGTGCCGGTTTGCTTTCCGGAAAACAGGCCACCAGTTTCCCCGGTGTGCTCGAAGCGCTTAACCTGCCAGATATAAAACTATCGACACAACCGGTTGTGACTGACGGTAAGGTGATTACCTCGCGCGGCCCCGGCACTGCAATGGATTTCGCACTCGACCTGATTGAAAAGCTGGTGGGGAAAGTAAAGCAGGAGGAAGTCGAGTCAGGTTTACAGCGTTCCTGACAATGATAAGTTTGAAACAAGCAATACAATTACAGATTTATATTGTTTTATTAATCATGTTATTCGGTTGCTCAAGAGATCAGCACGATCATCCTGATTTAATCGCAGGAAAGGACTTGTTCAACTATCACTGTGCTGAATGTCATGGTAAAGACGGTACTGGCAGGATCGTTGATCTTATCCCGGCCAATATACTGACAACAAAAAACCAGAGAGAGATTATAGAGTTCATCACCAACTCGGAACAGCATGATCGAATGCCGATATTCAAAACCATGCCCGAGAAAGAGGCCAGGAAGATTGCATCCCGCCTGTTTGAATTAAGAAACTTATACGACAAGGCAGGAAGAAAAGAAAAAAAATTCAGGGAATTATTACTGGAGCCTTAGCAAAGATTGTTATCTTTCCCGAGGCCAAACAGAAAGTAAAATAGTCGCACCCAATCCGCCCAGTAACCAGCTCACCAGCGGTGCATTGCCAAGCATGAGTGGTGCAAAACCATCAAGTGCGAGCAGGATAGCTGAGCTGACAATCAAACCGGTACCGGTGATGGTGGCAAATGTGCGTTGATTGGCGCGCCTGATTTCCTTTTTTATATTTTCCAGTTCTTTGGATTTCCATTTGATTTCCAGAGTGCCGTCCTGCATTTGCTGGAGTGTCTTGTGCAACAGCAATGGAATCTCAGGTAGTTTTTCCGCCCATAGCGGGACATTGGTTTTTAACGAATTCATCAGTCCACGCAAACCGATGTTTTCACTCATCCAGCGTTCAAGGAAGGGTTTGGCAGTTTGCCATAGATCCAGGTCGGGATAGAGCTGTCGTCCAAGGCCTTCAATATTTAACAGTGTCTTTTGCAGTAAAACGAGTTGCGGCTGTATTTCCATATCAAAACGACGTGCGGTCTGGAACAGGCGCAATAACAGGTGACCAAATGAGATGTCTTTCAACGGGCGTTCAAAAATTGGTTCACACACAGCCCGAATCGCAGATTCAAATTCATCGACACGTGTACCCTCCGGAACCCAGCGCGATTCAACATGCAGTTCCGCCACACGACGATAATCACGATTAAAGAAGGCAAGAAAGTTTTCAGCCAGATAACGCTGATCTTCATGTGTAAGTGTACCCATAATGCCGAAATCAACAG
>JAOUJV010000087.1 GCA_029882995.1 Gammaproteobacteria bacterium
TGAAATACAAAATAAGGGTGGAGACTATGGCAAAGGGTGTTGTCAAGTGGTTCAGTAATGCCAAAGGTTACGGTTTTATTTCACCGGAACAAGGCGAAGAAGATATTTTCGCACATTTCTCGGCAATCGATATGGATGGATACAAGACTTTAAAACGAGGTCAGCCAGTTGAATTTGAAATCACTGACGGCCCCAAAGGCTTGCACGCATCTAATATTAAAGCCGATGGCGATGAGCCTCAAAATTCCGGTACTGAAAACTAGCTAGTATTTAAGCTAATCTGGCTCTGGATACCTTGCCCTGTTGTAACAAGGCAGGTTTTCTTACGTCAGGCAAAAACCAGCCTGATTTCCTGACAGTTTTCTATGTGCATGTTCTGTACAAATACACCGTATATTAATGAAGCTACTAAAAATTCTATGGTTTTATGAATTACTGCCGATAAGTCCAAGTGAGTGTTCCTGATGCATAGAGTGTGTGTTTTTATCTCATAACTATATAGAAAATCAGTACAAGCACATGTTTTATCACGAAAAACTTGAAACGCATATATTACGTTACATAATTAATAAAGTTTACCCATTAGGCTAATTTCCTAGTGTATTCATATGGAATTGGAGGATTAAAATGAAACAATTTGACCCTATACTGATTTTCACCATGGCTGCCATTGTTGTTATGCTCTACTGTCTTTGGACAACCATTCATCTCAAAAAGAATATTCCTGGTGGTGTCGTTGGTAAAAAATGGAACTTAATGACAGCGCTTGTTGTTATGTTTACCTTAGGTTATTTTACAACTCCATTCTTCACTCAGATTCCTGAAGATGTATTGCGATTTATTGTGTCACTCATATTCTTCTGCGGCGCAGTATATGTGTTAATTACTGTGCGACTGATTTATACAATTATTACTGAGCTCTCTGAATAAATTTTTTTTCAGTAATTATATTTATTGTAAATCAACGGATGAATTTATATGGAACATAATCTTGTCTATAACAAGACAGAAAAAGGCAAGGACGAAATTGTCACAAAAAAATGGGGGCTCAACCTCAATTTGAGACGCATTTTGATTCTTGTCGATGGGAAAAAAGATGTGGCAAGTCTGTTAAGCAAGGGTTCTGTGTTCAAGGATATTGAGTCATCTCTGGAAGAGTTGTCTCGAGATGGTTATATTGAAATAGCCGGTAAAAGCGACTCAACTGGCTCCAGTGAAAGCTCACCTTCTATCAATCTGCAGTCTTCCGCTGGCAGTGATGACCCAAAGCAGCAATTAATTGATCTGGCGATTAATATTTTAGGGGAGAAGGATTCCGGAAAAATCGTAGAAAAACTGTATGCTTCCGCAAGTAATAAAGATGATCTGTTAACGACTGCAAAAAATTGTTCCAAGATTATCAAGCTAACCATAGATGAAGATAAGGCAAAAACATTTCTTAATAATGCAATCAAACTGATTCGCTAGTTAGGTTACTAACCGGCTAGTGTGCTTCAAGAAATTCAGCAAATTTTTCTCTGTCCATAGGTCTTCCAAGATAATATCCTTGTGCAATATCGGCACCATTGATCTTTAAAAATTCCAGTTGCTCTGCGGTTTCAACACCTTCTCCGATAATCTTCATGTTAAGGCTTTTCGCCATAACAATAATTGCCCGACATAAAGCGGCGTCGTCAGCGTCATCCATGACATCTTGTATAAATGCCTGATCTATTTTCAATGCTTCAAACGGAAAACGCTTGACGTAACTAAGAGAAGAGTAGCCGGTGCCAAAGTCATCCAGCGCGAGCTTAATACCAATACTTCTGAGCTCGTTGAGGACATCATAGATTTCCTGTGAATCTTCAAGCAATAAATTTTCCGTTATTTCGATTTCAAGTAATTCCGGCGACAATCCGGTTTCAGCAAGTATCCCTTTGATCATGGAAACAAAACCGGTAACCTTGAACTGACGTGGGGAAATATTGACGGCAATAGTATAATTGTCAGTACTTGACTGCCATTTAACCGCTTCTTCACAGGCATTGCGGATAACCCATTCGCCAATAGAGACAATCAATCCGGTATCCTCGGCAAGTGGAATAAACTGCATTGGTGGCACCAGACCTCCGGCACGTTCATTGTTCCAGCGCAGTAGTGCTTCAGCGCCCACTACATCACCGGTTTTAATATCAATCTCTGGCTGGTATTCGAGATAAAGCTCATCCTTTTCTATGGCATGTCTCAGATAAGATTCAAGTTCAAGCCGTCTTTGTGCCTGCTCGTTGATTTCCGGCGTGAAGAAATGATAGGCATTTCGTCCCGCCGCCTTGGCCATGTACATTGCGGCATCGGCATTTCTCAACAAGACTCGTGCATCATCACCATCTTCCGGATAACTCGTAATACCGATACTCGCACTCAGTACCAGTTCCTTGTTTTCTATATCAAATGGCTCCGACATGCTATTCAGTACTTTTTCCGCCACTTGCTCGGAATCGGTAATTGAAACCAGATCAGGAAGTACAATCAGAAATTCATCTCCACCCAGACGGGCAACCGTATCCCCTTCCCTCACACAGGACAACAAACGTTTTGCCACTTCTATCAGTAATTTATCACCTATATGGTGACCCAATGTGTCATTGACATGTTTAAACAAATCGATATCGATAAACATTAACACGACACATTTATCATGTCTGTGAGCCCGTTTGATTGCCTGATTAAGTCGGTCAAACGCGAGAAGCCGGTTAGGTAAATCTGTTAATGTATCAAAATTAGCCTGCTTGAGTAATTGTGCCTCTGTCATTTCGCGCTCGGTCACGTCATCAACCAATGAAGCAACACCAATTACTTCTCCTGATTCACTGACAAGTGGCGTGTTATACCATTCACAGGTAATGATCTCGCCAGACTTTGTTACATTCTGATTTTTACTTCTTAATCCTCCAGCTTGTGACACCAGCTTGTTCCATATTTTTTCTACTTCACTTTTCTCGCTATCAATAATAATAAAATCCGCTTTTCTGCCTATTGCTTCTTCAGCTTTATATCCAAAAATTTTCTCGGCTGTCGGGTTCCAGCTGGCAACCCTGAAATCAGGATCCCATTCCACAACCCCCAAGGGGGTATCTTCAAAATGCAATCTGAGTTTCTGCTGCGACAGCTCCAGTGATTCATTACTGCGTTTAAGCGCAATCTCCGAGATTTTTCTTTCTGTGAGATCAGTCATCACATGAACTACGCCATCTATATAACGCATATTATCTATTGGGCGCAAATCAATCCCATACCACTGACTCTTGTCCGGGAAAAACAATTCATGATTATGCAGCGGCTCATTGTCACGTATATACCTGCAGACTGCACAGTCCTGAACAGGTGTGCTTTTCGGGTGAAACAGCTCATGCGCATGACGCCCTATAATACGGCCGGCTTCCATCCCGACAAACCTGCAAGCTGAACGATTTACCTGACGTACAATACCATTGCCATCAACAACAATGGTCGGGTTTGGAATCGCATCATAGGTCGATGAGCCTCGTGCCATTACTTCATAAGGCTCCTGTAATGTCGTGCTGACAATAGCCTCAAAAATCAACCAGAATGAAAAGAACTTAAAGACATGCCCCAAGGCATTCATGTGATCAAACAGGTCAACATAGAAAGTAAAAAATATTTCAGCGAATATGGTTAACACAATTGCTGATACTGTCAGGGTAAATATTCTTCCCGGAACCAGATTCCGCCTGTATGCCAGTAATAAGGCGGCACCTCCCAATAATGCAATAATCACGTACTCCGAGAATATTTTAAAATCCGTTAACCCTGAACCCTCAACATGAACAAGAGGGAGATTGCCTTTCATCACCACTACAAACATGGCAATTGCTCCGATGCCAAAAATAGTAAAAACCGGAATTCTTGAAATCTTGCGTGTTAAAAACCAGGGTGCGGTCAAAAGTAATAGTGATTCGGCAAATCGAGCAACCAGCCACATATGAATTGATGTGTTTCCATCGGTAATGTCAAAGATACCCATTCCCTTGTAGCTCAGTGTATGAAACAGATCGAGCGCTGCAATCCAGAAATAGCCGCAACCCAGATACATCAAAAAATGATTACGTGAAAACTGATATGTTTGCCATGCAACCACTGACATAATAATCGCGACGATAATGGCAAATAATTCCGCCATGGTATGAAAAAGAAGAAAATACTCCTGACTAATCCCGAACAGAAATGCGGCAAGAAACACAGGGATAGCCCAGCCTCGCCACGCTACAGGATCAGAAAACCACTTAGTCAGTTTCTGGTGGGAAATATTCATAAATAGCCGCAAAGTCTAGAAAATCTATTTTTTTGAATTATAAGCGTTTAATTATGTATGTTATCTAGCTGTTTTTCCAATGGATTTTGGTGTTATAAAAAACAGTCCTCATTGGAGCTTGAAAGTCTCTACGATATGGAGTGAGAAAATCAAAGCCGGTGACATAAAGCAAAAAAGACCCAAAAGGGTCTTTTTTGTCTTGAGATGGCGTCCCCAAGGGGAGTCGAACCCCTGTCGCCGCCGTGAAAGGGCGATGTCCTAGGCCTCTAGACGATGGGGACAAAACTGTGTGAGCTACTTTATTACAAGCTGTCTCAGAATGTCCTGGTGGAGCTAGGCGGGATCGAACCGCCGACCTCTTGCATGCCATGCAAGCGCTCTCCCAGCTGAGCTATAGCCCCGCAAAATCAGGTGCGCAATCTACGTGACTGAACCGCCTCTGTCAAGGCTAAAACAGCCTATCTGTCCTTTTTACAAGGATTTTTTAGTGGCTGGTGCCCGCAGAATAACGGATTTTGTTGGTGACGTTATATTTGCCAGACGGTTTCTTCATTGGCAGTCTTTTCACCTCCTCAAGCGTATTCCCGTCATAGACGATGACCGCCCCGTCCATGTCCCAGATACTCAGGAGGGCATATTTCCCGTCACGGGTAAATTCAACGTGAGCAGCGGTCTTTCCGGGCGCAGGACGCAGGGTTTTGACGATTTCCAGTGTCTTTTTATCGATGACGTGTACGGCATCCTTGTTTTCCCCAAAAAACACATCTACCCAGGCATAAGGTGAATTCTCATGGCTACGCATGAAAAAGCCCGGTCCCAGCGTTTCTATGCGCTTTATGGTCTTCCATGTTTCCATATCGATGATACTGACCTCCCCATTCTTCAGATTTGGGGTAGCCAATATTTTGCGGCCTCTATAATCCCAGGTGATCCCTGAACCCAGATGCGGCATGCCGGATAAATCCAGATCAGATGTCTTGCGTCGAAGATCAAGATTGACCACCTGTCCATTTTTGGCATTACGTGCCGTACCGATTAAATGTTCATATTCCTGATCAAAGAAGAAATCATCCAGATAATCATTCAGCTTGATACGACGTACGGGAAATGGCCCCTTCTCGGCCATCCCTTCTTTCATGCGATAGTCATGTACAAAACCGTTGTAAACCGGCTCGTGGTCATCGGTGTAGTAAATTTCCCATAGTTCCGGAATATCCTTTAACGCTGCTACAAAACTGCCTCTTGGTGGTGCTGTATAAACAGCACTGACACGTGATGAGTTTCCTTTTCCATCATTAACAGGTATCACCTTGAACAGGCTCAGATCATTTGCATTCAGAACAGTAAGGGTGTGAGGTAAATAATTACCGACAATGACAAAATTACCATCATGTGAAATGGCAATGTTACGCATGTTGATTCCGGCGCGGATTTCGGCCACGACCTTGAGATTATAAAGATCGAATTTACTTATCCAGCCGTCACGTGAACCAAAGTAGACAAAACGACCATCAGGTGAAAACTTTGGACCTCCATGCAAGGCAAAACGGGTTTGAAAACGATGAATAGGTTCCAGCACATCACCATCCAGAATAGTGGCGTGATGATCGCCCAGTTCGACAACCACAAACAGATTTAGCGGATCGGCCTTGTATACCGGCTTGTTGCCAAGTGTGCCTTCTTTATGATGTATCACATGTGATGTTTTGATTTCCTTATCACCCCAAACCGGGATTTCCATCAGCGGGGTGTAGATAAAACTCACCAGAGAATCGATCTGTTTTTGATTCAGTTTTTCCTTGAACCCGGCCATTTGAGTGGCTGGCCGACCTTCATTGATCACTTGTGAAGCTTCTTTTTTATGTAATCGTTTTAGATTCTGCGGCAGCAGAGCAGGTCCCATTCGACCCAACCTGTCTTCACCATGACAACTGGCACAATGTTGTATGAACAGTTTTTCAGTTCCGTTTTGTTCTTCAGCGAAAACAGATAAGGACAACAAGCAAAGCACACTTAAACAAACAGATTGTATCTTCATAATTTGTTTTATTTGGTGGATCGTTTTTTTGAATAGGCGGTGACCTTTAATCGTTCGCCTCCACCTGTCACACCGATTTCCTCATCATCCAGATAACAGGCCGGATCTTCATCCCACGGATCGCCGGTCAACTGATGTGCACGTACACGCGTGTTACCACCGCAAATATCGAGATACTGACACGCACCACATCGACCTTTTAACGGACGTGGTCGAGACTTCAGGCCTGCCATCAAGGGGTCAGATGTATCCTGCCAGATTTCAGAAAAAGGACGATCCTTTACATTGCCAAGATCATAATGCCACCAGAAGGTATCCGGGTGTACCTTGCCTAGATTATCAATATTGGAAATATTAACGCCGGAGGAATTCCCGCCCCAGCGCGTCAATACCTCACGCATATAGGACTCTTTCTCAGGGAAATGCTTACGCACCCACATAAGCAGATAAACGCCATCAGCATCATTATTGCCAGTTACAAACTCACGTTTACGACCAGCCTGTACATCTTCCCAACAGGTATCAAACAATAAGTCCATGGCATTGCGTGTCATCTGATGGAAAACATCGTCCTTACGATTCCGGTTTCCACGACCTGCATAATTAAGGTGCGAAAGATAAAACTTATCGATTCTCTCCTGCTCCATAATTTCCAGCAGGTCTGGCAACTGTTCTGCGTTGTCCTGTGTAATGGTAAAGCGCATTCCAATCTTTAGATTATGATCGCGGCATAAACGGATACCATTCATCGCAGCATCAAAACCGCCCTGCATTTGGCGAAATACGTCATGGGTCTCGCGCACACCATCAATACTGATGCCTACGTAGTCGTAATTTACATCAGCGATATCTTTAATATTTTCATTTGTAATCAGTGTGCCATTGCTCGACAAGCCAACATAAAACCCCATTTCCTTGGCTCGGCGAGATATCTCAAAAATATCAGGCCGCAGAAGCGGTTCACCACCTGACAGAATTAATACAGGTACACCATAATTTTTCAAATCATCCATGACGGTGAATACCTGCTCGGTAGATAACTCCCCCGGGAAGTTGGTATCTGCAGAAATAGAATAACAATGTTTACACGTCAGGTTACAGCGCCGGATCAGATTCCAGATTACAACTGGCCCACTTGGTTCGCGTTTTGGTCCCAGTGGCTCCGGATTGGCCAACGTCTGCATATATTGTGAAATACGAAACATTTATTTATCCTGTAGGCGCAAACCTGTTTTCTTCAGGATGCGCGTGCTGTAAAGAACCTGATGGCCTCTGTCGTTATTACCTAAAAGGTCTGCAATATCCTGCACCTGCTTTTCCACCTCTTCCCGATCATGTCCATGCACCATCGCAAACAGATTGTAGGGCCATTCCGGTAAATGACGTGGGCGATGATAACAATGACTCACGTTATCCAGTGCTCCTATTTTTTGACCCAGCTCGGCTATTTTGTCATCCGGCACATCCCAGACCGACATTCCGTTACCTTTATAACCCAGTGCATAATGGTTGGGTACGACACCAATTCGACGTATGACCCCATGTTCGAGCATTGTCTGCATGCGTTGCATGACTTCTTCCGGACTAACGCTGGTGTCATTTGCAACCTGATGATAGGGTTTTGCACTCAGCGGTAACCCGGCCTGTGTTGCCAGAATGATCTTGCGATCAATCTCGTCCAGTTCGTATTCGGACTTTTTCATCACTGCATCAGGCATCAAATCTGAGCCCCACATAAAACTCGTGTAATTTGGGCATATTGTAAACCTTGTAACCAGTGCGGTCCTCTATTGCTTCCAGTGTGTCATCAACTTCAGATGCCTTTTCTGTCGCAAGCACAAACCACATGTTGAGCTCATGGTCACGCTGATAATTATGCGCCACTTGTGGAAAGGCGTTAACCTGTTCTGCCACCTTGTCAAAATCTGTTTCCGGTATTTTCATTGCCACCAGAGACAGTCCGCCACCTAATCGCTCCGCATGATACATCGGGCCAAAACGACTCAACATCCCGTCATCAAGCATATTTTTTATGCGCGAAAGCAAATCTTCTTCTTCCATATTGAGACGCTCTGCGACTTCAGCAAAAGGGGATTCACAAACAGGAAAGCCGCCCTGAAGCTCATTAATTATCTTTCTATCAATCTCGTCCACTGGAATCACCCGGATGATAAATCGCACCACGTTGCTTGAAACAACGTTTACTAAACAAAATTTCGTAATTCACATCCTGCAAGCCACACTGTCTCGCCAGTTCATGAATATTTTCAGTTACTGCATCGCGATCAGAGCCATGTATCATTGAAAACAGGTTGTATGGCCATTGAGGCAACTGTCGCGGTCGACGGTAGCAAAGTGTGACGAATTCAAACTGACTGATTTTTTTGCCTGTTTCCTTAACCTGATCGTCAGGGATATTCCAGACCACCATTGCATTCGCGCGGTAACCCAGCTTACGATGACGTACAACGACACCCATGCGCTTGATAACACCGGACTCCTGCATTTTTTTCAGGCGATCAATCACTTCCTGCTCATCCATATCAATATGCTTTCCAATTTCCTTATAGGGATGCGAGCATAGCGGGAGCCCATACTGAACCAGTTGTATCAACTTCATGTCGCGAGCTGAAACTTTCATATTATCCTCAACATCTCTGGCAACACTATTCATAGGCATGTGCCCACTTGAGATTGAATCCGAGATCGATATGAAAATCCTCCACCAAAGGAAGATTTAATACTGGCGTGCCGGACAGACATTCTATTTCATGAATAATTTCTTTCAGTCGCGCATCATCAGCCGCCGTGATAACAAACCAGAGATTAAAGGCATGCTCACGCTCATAGTTATGATTCACTTCCTCATACTTGTTAATCATATCCGCAACTTCCTGCAGCCTGTCTTCAGGTACAGAGACTGCTGCCAACGTGCTGACTCCAATTTTGTTTGGCGCAAATACCGCACCAACACGACTTATTACACCTTCATCAGACAATTTTTGTACCGCATTGATTACATCATCCTCAGAAACACCTGTTTCACTGGCGATATCTGCATAAGGTGTTGGCGTAAGTGGAAGATTATGCTGGTAATCATTCAATATATGCCGTTCAAGATCTGAAAATTCTTTTTGCATGCGATCTAGAGGCCTGTCTTGTGAGC
>JAOUJV010000012.1 GCA_029882995.1 Gammaproteobacteria bacterium
AGTTATGAACAGCGTCTTACGTTAGTACTACTCGATCCTGCTTTAACTGTGTCACAACTTCGCATGTTGATGACCATTAATGGTCACACGGATGTGACGTCATCTTATCTAAGCGAACAACTGAAAATCACCAAAGCTTCTGTTACCGGCCAGCTCAAGGAACTGGAACGCGCAAAGGTAGTTCGTTTTACACCAAACCCTGATGACAAACGCTCTTCATTTGTTCATTTGACGGCCGTTGGTAAAAAAAGGCTGGATTTGGCACTGGTTGGCCTCAAGGAACTTGAAAAAAAGATAAGCAAGGAATTGCCTGAGCATACAATCAATGCATTAAACAGGATGGTGATGGGTGAGTATAAGAAAAACTAATATTTATTTATTCACAACCATATCAGGTGTGACAAGATTTTCACATGGTTTTCCGTTTTCACAACTTGTCACATTTTGCAGTGTTGTGTCGGCAATCGCTCTGAGTGCATCTTCGGTAAAAAATCCCTGATGACCGGTGATTAACACATTGGGGAAAGTAAGCAACCGCTCAAAAACATCATCGGTAATCACCTTATCAGAGAGGTCTTCAAAAAACAGGTCTCCCTCCTGTTCATAAACATCAAGACCAAGATAACCGACCTTACCTGACTTAAGCATTTCAATCACTGCACAGGTATCAATCACCGCACCACGGCTGGTATTAACAATCATGACACCGTCTTTCATCAATGATAGTGCCTCTGTATTAATCAAATGATGTGTATCATGTGTTAATGGGCAATGCAGGCTGATAATATCCGAATCTGAATACAATGTTGTCAGATCGACATATTCAACTCCCATAGATTCACACTCAGGACAAGGCTTGGGATCATGTGCAATTACCTTCATACCCATCCCCTGCTTCAGAATCCGGGCAACAATTTGCCCAATTCTCCCGGTACCGATAATGCCCGCTGTCTTGCCTGCCATATCGAAACCCAACAAACCCTGTAAGGAAAAATTACAGTTACGTACCCGGCTGTAGGAGCGATGTATTTTGCGATTCAGAGCCAGCATCAAGCCAACGGCATGTTCTGCCACGGCATTGGGAGAATAGGCAGGAACCCGTACCACACTCATTCCCAGCTCATACGCTGCCCTGACGTCAACATTGTTAAATCCGGCGCAACGCAATGCTATCAAACTGACACCGTTGTCTGCCAATGCAGTCAATACTTCCTGATCAAGCGTGTCATTAACAAACACACAAACACAGGGTGAGTCCTTGATAATATCGCGGGTCTCGAAATTCAGTTTTGATGAATAAAAAACAAGCTCATGGCCAAAATTCTGATTGGCACGCTCAAAGAATTCACGATCATAGGATTTAGTGCTGAAAAAACTGATTTTCATATTTTCATTATAGTCTTGAAAACGGAATCAAAACCATAATACGTATTTCATTCCGTATCAGTCAGAATAAAGGAACGGGATGGGTCAACCAGGAACTGGTCTCCCATTGCTTCACGCCCCAATAGCATCAGATAACTCATGTCGGAACGGTCAGTCAGGGAAATTTCTATTGGCCAGATCATGTCTCCCAGTTTGATTTGGGTTTGTATTACATATCTCTCCTGAGATTCACCAAAGGATGACTTTATTCGTCGGATATCACTCAGTAAGGAACTGCATTGGACAACAGTATCGACATTATGTATGTCGGGGTGTAAATCAAATTTGACCCAGGGTTTGCCTGCCTTCTTGAACTGAACAATATTATCGACATGCAGCGAAGAGGTCTTCGCTCCTGTATCCACGCGCACCTGAAGATCGTGAATACTCAATTCAGGTAAATCACACATTTCCAGTTTTCCAATAATAACTTTGTTCATTCAGATTATCCCTGCATCAATACAATAAACTCTTATTGGTTAAATATTCCTGTTATTGAATTCATCACCATCAGGAAGTAATGAATCCTGCATAATTTCTATATGTTCTGCCACCTCATCATCCAAACCTTTGAAATAGGCAATATGAAACATGGCATCACCTTCCTGCACAAGAGGAATATTCTGTTTACCTATAATAATACCGCCTCTGGATGCGCGAACAATATCGATAACTTTTCCGAATGGTGTTCCAATCTCGGCAAGTGCATCACCCTTGACTACCTGATCACCCAGATTTTTCAGATTACGTACAATACCACTTGAATTTGCTCGTAACCATGAACTGTTATAGGCAATAAACGGATTAACAATTTTTTTACGACTTTTGCTTTTTGTCATCCCCAGATGTGCCATGATATTCATAATACCTTTTACACCGGCTCTGATTGAAAGCTCGTCAAACCGAAGCGCTTCACCTGCTTCATATAATAGTACTTTTGTACCTGACTCTACCGCAGACTGTCTCAAGGAACCATCTTTCACATTGGCATTGATCAGCACCGGGACGTCAAATGCTTCAGCCAGCTCTCTTGTTTCCTTGTCATCAAGATTGGCTCTGACCTGAGGAATGTTTGATCGATGCATTGCCCCAGTATGCAAATCAATACCATAGTCACATTGCCTGACAATTTCATTTAAAAACTTGTCAGCAACTCTCCCTGCCAGCGATCCCTTGGATGAACCCGGGAAACTTCTGTTTAAATCCCTTCTATCAGGCATGTAACGGTTCTGATTAAGCACACCATATACATTTACGATTGGAACAAGAATAAGGCTGCCGTTGATATTACGTAAACTTTTCCTGCCAATAAGACGACGTATAATTTCAATCCCGTTCAGTTCATCACCATGCACTGCAGCACTCACAAACAGGGTTGGTCCGGACTTGCGACCTCTGATCACATGCACAGGCATGGAGATATCTGTGTCGGTATACAGCTTGGCAACCGGCATTTCAATTTGTGTAACTGAGCCTTCAGGTATGTCATGACCGCCAATATTCAGCCTGTTCATTTATGACTACCCTTTGCCTTTGGTTTTTGTTCTGTTTGGCTGTGCATTTTTCTCAATAAAATCATAAATCATACCAGCAACATTTTTGCCTGTTGCCATCTCGATACCTTCCAGTCCGGGAGAAGAATTTACTTCCATTACCACGGGACCATGATTTGATCTGAGAATATCAACACCACATACATTCAGCCCCATTACCTTGGCGGCATTCGCTGCCGTTACCCTCTCTTCTTTTGTCAGCTTTATCACTTCGGCTGTTCCACCACGATGCAGGTTTGAACGAAACTCGCCTTCCGCACCCTGGCGTTTCATTGCAGCGACAACTTTACCGCCCACAATAAAACACCGAATATCGGCACCGCCTGCTTCCTGAATAAATTCCTGCACAAGAATATTGGCCTTAAGCCCCATGAAGGCCTCAATAATGCTTTCGGCCGCTTTTGCTGTGTCTGCCAGCACCACACCGATACCCTGCGTACCTTCCAGAAGCTTGATAACAACAGGGGCACCACCCACATTTTTAATCAAATCCCGAATATTATCCGGCTTGTTGGCAAATCCGGTTCTTGGAAGTCCGATCCCTTTGCGTGACAACAATTGCAGAGAGCGTAGTTTGTCTCTGGAGCGACTAATAGCAACAGACTCATTCACACAGAATGTGCCCATCATTTCAAACTGGCGTACAACCGCTGTTCCGTAGAATGTAATCGAGGCACCGATCCGCGGTATAACCGCATCATATTGTGGTAATTCTGCACCATCATATCGAACCGCAGGTCTGCTTTTCGTGATATCCATATAGCAGTGCAAGGTATCAATGACATCAACCTCATGACCAAGTAACTCACCCGCCTCTTTAAGTCGACGGGTAGAATACAACTCCGAATTACGCGATAGAATAGCAATTTTCATTCTGTTTCCTTTGGGTCAGGGCTGGGAAATAATATTAGCCGCCCACCTAATGTAGCTATATTAAACGATAAGAACGATTAAAAGTAATATCTTGTACAAGACCAGAATAGAGAAAACAGGCTTTCTCTAAGAAAATCATATAAAGGGTTAGGCTTTTTTAAAGTCAGTCTCGGAGCCCGGCCACTTCCTTTACAAACGGGATGGTAAGTTTGCGCTGAGCAGCCAGTGAAGCCTCATCAAGCTGGTCAAGCAAATCAAAGAGCGAGGATAAATCCCGGGTATTGCGACTCAGTAAATATTTTCCGACATTATCCGGTAACTCAAATCCACGTTTAACTGCGCGCAACTGTAATGCACTGAGTTTTCCTTCATCATTAAGTAACTGCAGATGCAGTGTGAGCCCCCAGTTTAAACGTGAAACCAGATCCGGTAACTTAATACCCAAATCAGCCGGTTTAACATTGTCTGTGATAATCAAACGATTGCCAGAATCACGCACACGATTGAATAAATTAAAAACGGCTGTTTCCCATTCAGGATCACCGGCAATCTGTTCCATATCATCAATGCAAACAATGGCCATGCTCTCAAGTCCTTCCAGCATGTCGGGGACAAGTGATTCTTTTTCAGATAAAGGTAAATAAACAGCGTTTTTTTCCAGTTTACATACTGCCTGTAATAAATGGCTTTTACCGGTTCCCTGTGTTCCCCATAAATAAATAAACTGCTCGCCTCTCCCCTCGGCACATTGCTTCAGTGCAAACACAGCCTCACCATTAGCACCTGAAAAATAATTTTCAAATGCCGCATTATCGCGCAAGGTGATCCCAAGAGGTAACTGATGAGCCATAACAGGAAATTATTCGTAAAGCTCGCTGTTAACGTAGCTTTGATGTAAATGTCGTAGTAAAACCATAATCACTGCAGCAACCGGTAGTGCCAGTAACACGCCAAGAAAACCGAATAACTGTCCACCGGCCAGTACTGCAAAAATCACAGCCACAGGGTGCAAGCCGATTCGATCACCCACCAGCCATGGTGTCAGCAGGAAACCTTCAAGCAATTGTCCGATACCAAAAACAACCAGTACATAAACCAATGGCTCTACCGCCTGAAACTGGACCAGTGTTACCAGTCCGGCGACAACAATTCCGACAATAAAACCAAGATAGGGAACAAAACTGACCAGGCCTGCCAGTAAACCGATCAATAACGCCATCTCAATACCAATGATGGATAAACCCGTGGCATAAACCGTACCTAGCGCCAGCATAACCAGAAACTGCCCTCTGAAAAAGGCTCCCAGTACTTCATCACTTTCACATGCGATCTGTGTGAGCTTTTGTTCCTGCTTACGTGGAAACAGCCCCTTGATATTATCCATCAATTTATCCCAGTCCCTGAGCAAATAGAATGTAACCACCGGCACCAGTACCAGATTGGCAATCCAGCCGATTAATGCAAAACCGGAACGTGAAACAGAACCGATCATGGTGGCGGCAATACCTCCCGCCTGTTGCCAGTATTGTGCAAACATCTGCTTCAGATTGGATACATCAAGTTTAACATTTTCAATTCCGAACAAATTGAATAGATAAGGCATAGCAGTCAACTGTATCCAGTCGATATAGGAGGGTAAACGATTAAACATGGCTGCCAATTGTTTTTCCAGTACCGGAGCCAATACCAGCAACAGTCCGATACCCAAAATAAACAATCCCAGAAAGACAATAATGACCGCCAGTGTACGCGGCAGTCGCCTTGCTTCAAGTCGATCAACAATTGGATCGCCAACATAGGCCAGCAGGATTGAGATCATAAAAGGTGTTAATACCGGTGCCAGCAAATAGACCAGCCAGCCACTGAAGGCAACTGCAATCAATACAATACCTTTCTGAATATCTGTCATTCTGTATTATCCCTTTCCTTTCGTTATCTGCATGGCGCGAGCACTCCAGCGCCAGACATAATCAAGTCCGCTTGCTATTGTTGTAGCAAGTGTAATATAAAAAAGTGTATCCAGCATGATCGGTGGCATATCCCACCATGAGCGATCAAGCATCACCGCAACCACCACCACTATTTGCATAAACGTATTTATCTTGCTGATGACACTGGGCAGTGCCTCCAGTACCTCAATACGAAAATGATAAACAATGCCACCGGTAACGATAATTACATCACGAATAATGACAGCTGCCACCAGCCAAACCGGGATGACTTCCTGCCAACCAAGTACAACATAACAGGATATAAGCAGGATTTTATCTGCCAATGGATCAAGAATCCCGCCAAGTCGTGTAACCCAGCCAAAATGTTTCGCCAGAAACCCATCCAGCCCGTCTGAAATACCTGCGATCACAAACAGGAACAGTGCCGTGTCATACATGCCCTTGATCAAGGTATAGACGATTGGAACAACAAGGATAATACGAGCAACACTGATTATGTTAGGGATTTCCCTCAACATTGAGTCAAACCCCTAATGTACAAACCTGTAAAAAAACCGGTTTGCGACAAGGTGCTGTTGTGAACCTTCTGATGCCTGTATCTGGCCATCCGGATTAAGCGGGTTACTGGTGGGAACCGGTACCAGCACCTTGCCCAATTTAATTGACTGCAACAAATCTTCAGTACCGGTTTTCAGTTTTAACTGATAGGTAATATTGTCGGCCTCAACTTTAATCGCCTGCGCCTGTGTCACGGAGGGCAGTTTCTCCAGATACTTTTGTACACTTGCATAATGAGCAAGCCCGGTAACATCTGAAATTGTTAAAAGTACATTGCCGGCTTCCAGTTCACTAAACACATGTGAGAAACGTTGCGCCAACCAGTCCGATGCACCATTGACGCCGATTGCGATCAGTTCCTTTTGTGTTGATGCAATATTGGACCAATGTACACCGGTAGATTTTTCATCACCATAAAATGTCCAGCGACCACGCCATCCGCCGGAACGGTCACGCAACAAACGACCAAGTAAAATGGCTTCCGGCTGATAACGTTCGGAGGCCAGTTTCACCGGATCATTAAAATTCCCCCAGATATCAGTTACCCGAATATTCTGTTGATCTTCCAGATCCATGAGTGGCAACACAACCGGAACACCCCGACGTTTGGATAATCTTTCCAGCTCCATTGGAATATCACTGACTGATCCACTGTCGACAACAAAACGCATACCGGCATCTTCTACTGCCAACCAGACCAGCATGACTGGCCGCACACGACTCCAGACCGGTAAATCATTCTGTTGCAGAATACGATTAACTTCTGCTTCATCAAACTGCACCCACAACATTTGGGTTGGCAATGGTTCTGCTGGCTGTCCTCCAGCCGCAGTCTGCGGTGCGGTCGGTTCCTGTGGTAGTTTGTCATAGCGGTATTGCACAACTAATGACACCACGTTTTCCAGTATGCCTGTTAACTCCAGTAAGGGGATCGCATTACGATCACCGGATACTTTGATAATGACATCATCAAATGCGGCACGCACCGCCAGCTTTCGCTCTTCCTTGTCCTGTGTAAAAACCGGCACACTGGCCTCGTAGAGCCCATCGACCTCGGCCGCCGCCCAGACCGACCTGCCTGACAACAGGACAAAAAACAGGCTAAAAATAATCAATAATCGTTTCATAAACAGCACGCTATTAAACCCTCCGGCACAAGTCAAGGTTTGCAGTTAAACTCGCTAACGGATACCATTACACCCTCATTTTCATGCCTATTTTGGAGTCCCTGTGGCACAAGACAGTTCCCCTTCTAATTCCCTGAGTTACCGCGATGCCGGTGTTGATATTGATGCCGGTAATGAGCTGGTAAACCAGATAAAACCGCTGGCCAAGGCCACTATGCGGCCTGAAGTACTCGGCAATCTCGGAGGATTCGGTGCCCTGTTCGAAATCCCGCTCGATCGCTATAAAAAACCGGTATTGGTCTCAGGTACAGACGGTGTCGGTACCAAGTTGAAATTGGCATTTGCAATGAACAAACACGACACCATTGGTATCGACCTGGTGGCCATGTGTGTCAATGACCTGATTGTGCAGGGCGCAGAACCCCTGTTTTTCCTTGATTATTACGCAACGGGCAAACTGAGCGTTGCCGATGCCACCGAAGTCATCAAAGGGATCAGTGAAGGCTGTTTGCAGGCCGGTGCCGCACTGACCGGTGGCGAAACGGCTGAAATGCCCGGCATGTATCATGAAGGTGATTATGATTTGGCCGGTTTCTGTGTCGGCATTGTCGAAAAAGACGATGTTATCGATGGCAGCAAGGTCAAGGCCGGTGATGTTCTGCTCGGATTAGCCTCTTCCGGACCACACTCCAATGGCTATTCCCTGATCCGCAAAATTCTTGAAGTCACTGGCGCTGATCTTGGCAGTGACTTCCATGGTAAAACGCTGGGTGAAACCTTGCTCACCCCGACCCGTATTTATGTGAAGTCTGTACTTGAATTAATGAAGTCAGTCACCATTCATGCCATTTCACATATTACCGGTGGCGGCCTGCTTGAAAATATTCCACGCGTAATGCCGCAAAACACACAGGCGGTTATTGATAGTAATGCATGGGAACGTTTACCTATCTTTGATTGGTTACAGAAAAATGTCAGTATCGAGACTAATGAAATGTACCGCACCTTTAACTGTGGTATTGGTCTGGTTATCTGTGTTGCCGCTGAAGATGTGGATAAAACAATGAGTGTACTTAAGCAACAAGGCGAACAAGTCTGGCAAATCGGTATTATTGAAAAATCCGATAATGCAACACCGGAAGTGATTATTAAATAACACTTCATGACTGATAAACCCACTCTCCCGCTTCCCATCGTTGTTTTGATCTCTGGTAGCGGCACTAATCTGCAAGCTATCATTGATTATGTGCAAAGTAGTGAACTCCCTGTCACTATTCGTGCTGTTATCAGTAACAGAGCTGATGCCAAAGGTATTGAACGCGCACAGAAAGCACACATCCCGGTTGAAGTTGTAAATCATAATAATTTTCCTGATCGTGATTCCTTTGATAAGGAATTAATGAAAACAATTGATCAATACCAGCCAAAACTGGTTGTGCTGGCCGGTTTTATGCGTGTATTGACGGATGATTTTGTCAATCACTATCATGGCCGCATGATGAATATCCATCCCTCCCTGCTGCCTAAATACAGAGGTTTAAATACACATCACCGCGTACTGGAAGCAGGAGAAAAAGAACACGGTGCCAGCGTGCAATTTGTCACAGCTGAACTGGATGCCGGCCCGGTCATTGTGCAATCAAAAGTACCTGTTCTGGAAGATGATACACCGGAATTGCTGGCTGAACGTGTACACAAGGAAGAACACCAGATTTATCCTCTGGCCATACTCTGGTTTGCAGAAGGAAAACTGAAACTTCAGGACAACAAAGTGGTCTTTAATGGACATGTGTTGGAAAAACCCATAACACCGGATGCATAACCAATAATGTTCAAGATTTTTATATTGTGTTTAAGCCTTGTCACCTCTCTGGCCCATGCCGCTTTTAAGGCTGAACCCTTCAAGGCGGTTTATTCTCTCAGTAAGGCCGGCATGACGGTGGGTGAAACTACCGTTACGTTAAGCAAAACCGGTAATAATGAATATTTATATACATCCTCATCCAAGACAACGGGGGTGGCCGCCATGTTTATTGATGATGCAGTAATAGAACAATCACGCTTCACGATTAAAAACAACGCAATCCACATGCTGGAATACCACTACACCCATTCCGGCAAACCCCACAAAAACAGAAAACTCATCTTTGACTGGAAAAATAATATTGCGAGTGAACAGGTCGCAGAACAAAAGTGGAAACTAAAGCTGCAGGAAAATGCGATTGACAAACATGCCTACCGCTATGCCCTGATGATGGACATCACCAACAATAAAAACAATATTCAATATAGCGTGACAGATGATGACAAACTGGCAACGTATAAATTCATAAAACAGAAACCGGTTGAAATACACACTGCATTAGGTGAACTCAAAACTCATCGATTAAAAATGGAACGCGACAAAAAAACCACCATTCTTTTCTGGTGTGCACCCGAACTGGGTAACCTGCCGGTGCGAGTAGAAAAAGATTCCACAAAAAACGGGAAACTGACCCTGAAACTGCTTTCTGTGAATGGGCAATATTTTTCGGCTAAATATCAGGAAGTATTGCCTAAATAATTATCTAAACCACAGCCTCCGTAAAACAGGTAATTGTGGTTAATATAATAATTTACCCACTTACTTTTAAATTAAATTTCTGACAAATATTCTTTTGTCTTATTACTGAACTGCTCGACACTTTTATTCATAACTTCTAACCAATTTCCCCCACTAGCCATTTGGTAATGACCTTCAGACTTAACATATATTTGTTTTCTCTTTTCTTTCGGGTTTGTAATGGTTAATTTCACGTCTATTTCGGAACTAAGAGTTATCGCCCAAAACCCCGGTTTCATCCATGACCAGAATTTATCAATTGATGCATCTATTATAATAGTAGTGTGCTTTATTTTTTCTTTATTACGAATAATCATGTACCCTGCTTCATATAATGATTTTTCTAATGAATCCTTAATTACAGATTCAACGGTCTGGTTTTCCTCTAACAAAATATCTCCTAGAGCCTTACCAAAACCATTTCTTTTTCTAGCAATAGCTCTTTTTTTTAACTCTTTAGATGCATTATTTGCACCACCAAAACCTAGTGAAGGAGTATCTGGTGATTTTGGATTTTCCTGAAAAATCCTCGTATCTGACACAGTTCTTATAAAAATTGACTTACCATTAGACTGTACCTGCATATTTGACTCAGGCACTTGAAGGCTGACAATCCCCCTGCTAGTTGCACAACCACCCAAAAATAATACGATAAATATTACAGTTATTGCCTTATTGATTGTAACTTTCATTTTAAATTCCCCCGTTAATTTTAATATCAATCTAGAACTTCTATCTTCACTTTTATTCTTTCTAAAAATACAATAAGCAGATTATACATATATTAATTATGGAATATACATGTGCGAATGCGAGTTATGATAAGATATTGATTACATTATTTTTATGACTATAAATAAAGGTGCGACTAATGAAAATATTGCTAATGATCTCCATTTTTACACTTCATTTGATTATTGCTTCCTCTGCTCAAAGTGAATTATCCGTGGCAAAAATTAACGAATCAGGCATACAAGTTATCACCATAGATTCAGACAGTTATTCCTTCACCCCTGATCACGTTATTGTAAAAGCGGGAGTGCCCGTTATATTTAATGTCATCAATCTCAGTGGTTTTGTACCGCATGATTTGATTATTGATGACCCCGAGTCTGGTTTAAATATCGAACAAAGTCTGGATGATGTAACTACGATAGAATTCACGCCAATGAAAAAAGGCAAGTTTGCTTTTTATTGCGGGAAAAAACTTTTATTTTTTGAAAGCCATCGTGAAAAGGGAATGCACGGTATTCTTGAAGTCCGGTAATTTAGTTGGCCTTCCGACAGCGGAATACAGTATGACCTACACCGATATCATCGGTATCTTTTTCAATTATCAGTCCAGCTTCCTGCACCAGTCGTTTCATTTGGTTTGAATGGTACATACGGCTTTTACCATTTGCGACACATGTAAAATACAGCGAGGTTGCATTCAGGCTGAATGAGGCCGCCTCATATCTTTGTCTGTCCCAGAAGAGTTCTACAATATAGAGGATCGTGTTTCCATCCATGACCTCTACTGCTCGTTGTAATATGCACAGGATCTCATCTTCAGCAAAACAATCCAGAAACTGGCTCATCCAGATTACATCAGCGCCTTGATAGAATTTGCTTTTACCATTTAACATATCAATCGGGAACTCAATGAACCGATCAGAAAAACTGGCTTCCTCTATGTTTCTACGTGCAACATTGATTTGCACAGGTAAATCCATAATGGTGACCTTTACCTCCGGATCGTGCGACAGACATTTGATTGCCCAACGCCCGGTATTGCCTCCAACGTCAAGAATTTCCTTCACAGGGGTCTCGAAAACAATTGAAATAAACTCATCAAAAACGCGATCCGAATAATAGTGATCAAAACTGAACCAGCTTTTGCGTGCCGGCTCCGGCATGATGCTAAGCCCTTCATATAAACGTTCCCAATCACCAATATTTTTCAGCCCTCTGGGCTCACCCTCCTCTATTGATTGGTCCAGTCCGGATAATGCATCATAACAAACATCACGTGTAAAATTAGTATTAACCCGTGTCATTTCATCATTCAAAATAAAGTATCCCACTTTACCAAGAACAAATTTATTCCCTTTTTGAAAAACAAGACCAATGTTCAGTGCAAAATCAAGCAACACCTTAACACCGTAAAGAGAAATATTTGTTACATCTGAAATTCCATTGGCATTCACACCCTCATCGCCTGCATTACTAATGGCTTCCAGAATCCCTCTGTCACGCATAATAACGGTGGCATGAAAAACAAATGGGCTAAATGCAATCCACTGTGCCTGTGTCTTTGCATCTAGTGCAGTTATTTTTTCCGCTTCTGAACCCATCTTTATCATGCTAACACCATATTATTAATTTTTTCTGGTAACCACTCAATAATTTCCAGACTATCTGATATCGACTCTGATAATCCATCTACGACAAGACCAAGATGATAATTTTCTGGCAATATCTGATGATAGTGTTGCAATGAATCTTGTTGAATATTGTTATTCAAAAAGAGCTGGTTTAACAAAATTTGTTCTTTATCTGTCAATCTTGTAAAAACCCCATAACCTTTAGCCTTGATGAAGGCTTCAAACAACGTCCAGTCTTTATAAAATTGATTAAGTTGTTCTTCACCACGCATGGATTCCAGCCTTCGACAAACTTGTTCAGGGAAAGAGGTACGTGCAATATCCAATAAGCTTTTCTTCTCAATAACCTGTTCCACATCAATTCCCAGACACTCGCACTCTCCTGCTGCAAATACAACATAATCACCACTATGGGCGATATTAAATTGAAAACTGCCGCATGAAAGTACCGGCTTTCCATTATCTTCCACCTTAACAGGCACACTTTCAGGGCTACAACCCAGTCTCTTCGACAATATTGTTCTTAACAATCCCCTGCCGATAATAAATCTTTCCTCCGCTATACGACGTTTCATTTTCAAAATACGGCTTTTTTCTTCTATATCAAGAACCGACCTAAACAAGTCTAACGATGACCTGTCGATGTTTTTGATATTAACAATGAACAGATTTAATGATGAGGTCAGGGACACAAGCTATGCCCAGCGCTTGAATACTAATGATGTATTAATACCACCAAAGGCAAAATTATTGCTGACCATATAGTCAGTATCAATCTCTCTTCCTTCTCCAATAATATAATCCAGTTTTGCACACTCATCACTCACATTATCCAGGTTTACAGTCGGTGCAAACCATTTGTCGCGCATCATTTCCAGTCCTAACCAGGCTTCAATAGCACCACAAGCACCCAGACTATGACCGTAATAACTTTTTAATGAGCTGATAGGTATCTGGCTACCAAAAACAGCTTCCGTTGCCTTCGATTCTGCCACATCCCCTGTTTCTGTTGCTGTGCCATGCGCGCTGATATAACCAACATTAGAAGCATCAAGTCCTGCATCCTGTAAACCCAGCTCCATCGCTACTTGCATGGTTTCAGCAGTAGGCTGGGTAACATGGGCAGCATCGCAGTTTGTACCAAAACCAATGACTTCGGCGATAATATTGGCACCACGTGCCTTGGCAAACTCAAGCTCTTCCAATATTAAGGTGCCCGCGCCCTCACCAATGACCAGACCATCGCGGTCTTTGTCGAACGGTCGTGGAGTAAGGTGCGGCTCTCCATTTCTTATACTAGTTGCATAAAGGGTGTCAAAAACTGATGCTTCTGTCGGGCACAGCTCCTCTGCGCCACCCGCTATCATCACCTTTTGCTTGCCAAACTTGATGGCTTCGTAGGCATAACCAATACCCTGACTTCCAGAGGTACAGGCTGTACTGGTAACAATAATCCGTCCCTTGATACCAAAAAATAAACTGATATTCACTGGCGCTGTATGCCCCATCATACGTATATACGAAGTTGCCGTTACACCACGGCAAGTACCTTCGTTGAGCATTGCGCCAAATGCCTTCATAGGTTCAGTGCTGCCAGTAGATGAACCGTAGGCAACACCAGTTGAACCATCAGAAAGGCATTCGTCTCCTAATAGACCTGCCTTGTCCAACGCCATTTCAGTTGCAACCGTGGAAAGCAGTGAAACACGCCCCATACTACGAGTTTGTTTACGAGTGTAATGTGAAGGGGGTTTGAAATCGACAATAGGAGCAGCGAGGCGAGTATTTAAATCCTCATAAACATTCCATTCCGGCATATATTTAATACCAGTCTTTCCAGCCTGCATATTTTGTTTTATGATGTCCCAATCATTACCCAGCGAAGTAACACCAGCCATGCCTGTTACTACTACACGTTTCATTAAATCATCCCGCCATTTACTGAAATCACCTGTCGTGTTATATATGCCGCGTCATCTGTAAAAAGAAAAGCGACAAGTCCCGCTACCTCTTCCGGTTTACCAATACGTCTGGCCGGAATCATTTTTTCAATTGCTTTCCTATCTTCTTCTGCCATTGTATCCAGCATACCGGTTTCAATAAGACCCGGCGCCACACAATTGACTGTGATTTTTCTTTTTGCCAGTTCCAGAGCCAATGACTTGGTCGCACCAATAATACCCGCCTTGGCCGCACTGTAGTTGACCTGGCCACGATTACCGGCAACACCTGATAAAGAAGATAAGGTAACAATACGCCCACCTTTGCGTGCACTAACCATTGGCATTACACAAGGGTGCAAAACATTATACATTCCGTCCAGATTGGTTGTTATAACACCATCCCAATCATCGTCTGTCATAGCCGGAAATGAGGCATCTCTTGCTATACCTGCATTACTTACCACGCCATAATAAGCACCGTTTGTTTCAATATCAGTTTCCAGTGCCGATTTACATTGTTTACGATTAGTGACATCAAATTGCAATAACCTGCCTCGCTGTCCTGCGGTTTTAACATCTGCAAGCACAGATTCAGCGCCTGCCTTATCACTATTGTAATGAATGGCAATATCGAAACCATCCTTTGCCAAACGCAATGCGATTGCTCTGCCAATCCCCTTGCTGGCACCGGTTACTAAGACAGTTTTATTGCTCATTGATTACTTGACTCCAGAAAATCCTGCAATTTGTCATTTTTTGGCTTAAAGGTATTTATTCTTGCACTGGCAAGCACGTTGTCTGTACATATTTCACAATCAAAGGAACCCAGACCAGCTTCATCCTCATAGACACTTTGTATTTTCACAACCAACTTCTCACCATTTTTAAAATGATCAACTTTACTCAAATATTTTCGAGTCCCCAGCAGGAAACCAACAGGTATCGGAGCCCCTTCATTATAAGCTCGCACACCTGCAAATGCTGCAACTGTCTGCGCCATGTATTCAATCCCAACCCATGCAGGCACATTATTATTCTCATCCAGAAACATGGAATTAGAATCAATACAAACTTCCGCTGTTAAATACTCATCACCCCAGTCAATAATACGATCAATAAGCAACATGGGCGGTTTATGGGGCATTAATTCCGAGACAGGCAACTTTGTGATGTCTATAGACATTATTTACTCCCAATAATCACGCTGGCATTACTGCCGCCAAATGCAAATGAATTACTCATTAAAACAGAAGATTCAAGGCATGCATTTTTATCAACAAGATTAACCTGGAACAATTCATCATCTTTTTCCCCATCCCAACAATGAGGGGGTAATTTTTTTTGTTTATTCATTTTAGATAATACCAGCCAGCAAAACCCTGCTTCCAGCGCACCTGCTGCCCCCAACGCATGTCCCGTTAATGGTTTGGTTGAACTACAGGGAACGTTTTTTCCAAAAATTCTGCCTACTGCTTTACTTTCCATTAAATCATTAAGTGGTGTTGCTGTACCATGCAGGTTCAGATACCCAATGTCTTCAGGTTTTAAGCCGGCATCTGATAATGCACTGGCCATCGCCATCTCGGCACCCGTCCCTTCCGGATGAGGCGCTGATATATGATGTGCATCAGAAGATTCCCCCACTCCCAAAAGTAATGTTTCACCTTCTCCTTTTTGCAACAGGAACAAGGCCGCACCTTCGCCTATAGATATACCATTCCTGTTCCGACTAAATGGGTTACATATTTGTTCAGAAACCGAATCTAGCGAATCAAAACCATTTAAGGTCAAACGACACAAACTATCACTACCACCCGTAATACAGGCATCAATGACTCCCGTTTCTATTAATCGTTTTGCCGGGGCAAAGGCCTTGGTACTGGAAGCACATGCTGCCGAGACAGTATACGCAGGACCTGATATTCCCGCTAATTTAGCCAGAAACTCGGCTGGCGAACCAATTTCCTGCTGTCTGTAATTATACCCTGTTGGCAAAGCATTCTCACGCAGTTGCCACTCAACCGCCTTTTCCCCCTCGGAAATACCGGAAGTACTGGTGCCAATAATGACCCCAACCCGATCAGAACCAAATTTGATTTTTGCCTGTTCAATATCATCACGAATCTGTTCATAGGCCGCAACGATAAACTTGTTATTTCTACAATTGTAATCAATCAGATTAGTTGGCACAGAAAGCAAAGTAGAATCCACTTTACCTACATACATCCGCTTCCCTTTTATCAATGGCTCAGTCTGTTTCATCCCATCGACACTGCCGGACAACAAGCCATCCAACACATCCTGCTTATTGTCACCAAGCGAACAAATCACACCCATATTTTTTATACTGACAAGCGGACTGATCATTGTATATCAACCCTGACTGTTTCAATCTGGAAGGAATAATCCTGTTTTATGTTTTTAAATGAAATTTTTCCTTTCCATTTGTCCTTGTTTTTATAATTAATCGTAATAACAGGTCTATCCTCATCCAGTATGGTTCTGGTTACAGGATTGCTTCCTGTTTCCGTTACCCGCAATCCCTTTTTGCTAATCCAATTATTCAGCACTGATATTGGCCAATAGGTCAAAATAAAGTCTGTCACAGTATATTCAGGATTGATTCTCATTCTTGAGTTATCAAGTTCTTTATATTCAATTTTTCCTTTTGATAGTTTTATTGAATATAACTGCCCTCCCCATGGTGCTAGACCAACCATACGAAGTTCATTATTATCTGCTTCAACCACAACCTGGATATCAAATTGATGCCGACCATATTGCCCATGAAATAATTGAGTAGCTGACACCTTATAACCCAAGCTATCCGGTGGTGGAAAAACAAACCGGTTGTTTTTTTCCAAAAAAATATCGGCCTCAGCAGGCCGTAAAAATGTAGAACACCCGCTCAATATAAAAACGAAAAAGACAACTAAAAATAAATTTCTAAATATAATCATCGCTTAATCTTTTGATCGGCCATAACAACCAGAGGTGACAATAACAAGGCAATAGTAATTCCTGTAAACAGAATAATGCCAAAGGTATGCATGGCCGGTGTATCACTCAATGAAAGCAGACCAAATGCCAATATGGTTGTTAATGCACTCATCCAGATAGCTATCATAGTGCTTTCATATTTCTGTCGTGCTTCAGCTAAAAACAGCGTGTAATCAATGCCTACTCCCAGTATCAATATCAAGGCCAATACACCAAACAGATTCCATGGCAAACCAGTCAGTCCTGCCATAGCTACACTGGTCATGGCAGCAATAGCAGGCACCAAAACAACAATAATCGCCTTTTTCAAGCTATAACGTCTTGTCAGTAATAATAAAATAATGCCATATCCGGCAACCACCATCCAGGTGATCCGTTGCCGATATTCACGAAAAACATCACTAACTTCATCGGTTTTATTTATATAGGTAATCCCGCTTATGTTTTTTTCCATTTGTTCAAATACATGATTATTTTTCACCCCTTCAAGAACAATAATCGATGCAAACTTTCCATTTATATTACCCACCAATAAATACTGATTAGCTTTGGAAGAAGAATGTTGCAACCAGTCTTCCAGTTTCAGGAAGGGTTGATTTCCATTCCAGTACTCTCTGATACTTTCAATACTACTATCCATTAAACCAAGCTCAGTCGCTATCTTATTCAGCATGGGGGAAATAACCTGTTCTTGTATAACAAGAGTATTATCTGACTGGCGTTTTACTGAAGGGACATGTTTTGATATTGCATGATAATTATCAAGTGCATCACCTTTCATTTTATCCAGTAGACTTGTTACTTCTTCTTCTTTTTGCAAAACATCTTCACTATCACCCCCCTGAATGACCAATAGATAATTAGTGTAAGACTGTTTTATTATTTCTCTTATTTTTTTTTCCTGCTGTTTTAAATCCGCAGCGGGTGGTTGCAATAGCCGGATATCATCTTCAACAGATAACTGGCTCCACCCGGCAATATTTACAATAACAAGAGCAACAAACACAATAAGAATATATTTAATTTTCCCCTGCCAGAAACCTAACTGAATTTTAGCACTGTTTAATAATAACGAACGTGATGTTATACAGTGACGAGATACAACAGGAAATGAAATCACAACGGTACAAAAAGCACCGATAAGCCCTATCGAAGAAAATACAGCCAATTGCTGCAAACCGGGAAATGGGGTTAGCGCCAGAGCAAGATAGGCTATAACACTGGTAATAACACCTAATGTAATACCCGGCAATATATGGGAAACAGCATGCCAGCCTGTCCAGTTTTTTTCATGTTCCAGTTTTGTGGAAAAATAATGAAAAGCATAATCTACTGACACACCAATAAGACTGGTACCAAATACCAATGTAAATAAATGAATTTTTCCAAAAAAAATAATTGTCCCAACAAATGCCAGCAGGATCCCGAAACCAATAGAAACAATACTCATTAACAAGGGTAATGCCGATCTGAAAACAATAACAATAAGAAGTAAAATACCAACCACAGAGCCAACACCAATGGTTGATATCTCCGCCTTTGCCCTCGCCCCTGCTGATGCTGAATAAAAAACCGCTCCCGTTTTTAATATCCTGATTGAAAGGTATTTTGATTCTATATAACGGGTAGACTCATTAAGTACTGATTCCAGCTTTGCCTGTTCGACCAACGAAAATAGATCCCCTTTTATATTTGCTGTAACCGAGTAATGCTTTACTCCATTATTGTCACGGAAAAACACTTCTCCATTCCTGCCCAGCTCTGCCTTTGGCCTTGGGATGCTATTCAGGAATTCTGGAAATAATAAAAACGGATCCTTAACCAGTAAATCCGGATGTACAGAAGATATGGGGCTGTAAAAAAAATGAATGGCTCGATCATAAATAACACTGGCATTTTTGTTTTCTAACAAATTTCTATCATTATCAGACAATAATCTTGTTATATGAGGCAAATAGAAAACGCCTGATTCTTTCTCACTGGATTTATTAATTCTGAATAAAACCGATGAAAACAATCCTGTGTTTTTTAATTTATGTTCCAGTTCAGTGGATGCCGATATTGCATCTTCACCACTAATCATAAACAACACTCGTTTGCTGATGTTGTCCGAGAATTGATCCCATGCCCTTTCCACAACAGGATCACGGTGAGTCTCCGGCAGCAAAGCCATAATATTAGACTCAACAGGAATACCACGAAATACGTATGAAGAAAAAATACCTGCTAGCCCGACAAAAAGGGACAGCCAGATATAAAAAGCGACCTTTGCCTTAAGGCCAGGAGAAAAGTCCAGACTCATTTTTTAACAGTTTGTCTGAACCGGTTACACCGGTAATGGATATGTCAGTCAAATTACCATTACTCTCATGTAATCTGACTTGTTCTATATATTCTGAACCCTGAACAACTATTTTTGAAATCATTTTTTTCATCATTTTATTGGTGGGAACCAAAACCATCTTCCACTTATTATCTGAAAAATTGATTGTCGATTCGAATTCCATGTTTAATACACTCATATCACCTTTCCAGATAGCTAAAAATATTCTGGATATACCAACCAACAAGGGCTGTTCTTCAAATGTGTATTGATTTACTTCACCTTGTTTTATTCGCTGCGCCAAAAAATCATGCGTTACTATAGTTTCGGAAAGAAACGGGGATTTCTGCTGCCAATATAAACCCTGTTTTTCTGATGCCACAAACACACCTGAGGAAAAAAGTGGCTTTTTTAAAACAGCAATCTTTTTTTGTTGTACAAAGCTCCCACGCATAACGGGTTTCATAACAAGGTATTTATTAAGCTCTGACTGGGTTACTCCTGTTACAGCATGAACCTCAACTACCAATGTAAATAGCAATATGAAGGACGTAGTAACACCAAATATAAAGTTCCTCACTCCGCCACACCCAGTTTTTCAAACAGTATTGGTGGTGACTGAAAACACATTTCACCAGTTTTTTGTTCAACCGCAACCTGGATTGAATGTCCCTTACATAAACGATCACCTGTTTCCGAATCACAAATCAGATATTCAATCTTCATGCGGTTTTCATACTCCTTGAGTTCCGCAATAATTTTGATATCTTGTTCCAGTTTTATTGACTTAACGTATTTAATACGCACATCAACAACAGGCCAGAAATAACCGCTTTTGTTCATCTCAAGATAGCCATAACCAATCTTATCCATCAATGCGCCACGCGCGATTTCAAAATACTTGGCATAATGTCCATGCCAGACAACGCCCATTGCATCAATGTCAAAAAAAGGAATTTTAAGGTCAACCTCGACCTTCAGGTCTACACTCATTTTTCGTACAGTCTGAACTTTCTATTCTGTATGTGGCTTATAAATTTCCTTAACTCGGATTCCAGTGGTCTGTCCTCTTCCACTAACGGGAATTCATCCATTACTTCATTAATCATACCGGTGATTACTGGTGTCAAATGCTGGCACAAGTTTGTGTCTTGCTGACAACGAAGCTTGACTGCCTGACAACCAGCCAGTAACACAGAAACAGCAACCTGCTCTGTTAATTCCAGTACCCGGAGACAATCACGGCTCGCAATCGTACCCATGCTTACCTTATCCTGATTATGACATTCGGTTGACCTTGAAAACACGCTGGCAGGCATGGTTTGTTTTAATGCTTCTGCTGTCCACGCAGAGGTGCCAATCTGCAATGCCTTAAACCCGTGATTGACCGGCTTCCGGTCACCTTGCGCACCCGATAAATTGGCAGGCAAACCACGATTAAAACGCGTATCCATCATTAGCGCCATTTGCCTGTCCAGTAAATCTGCAATATTGGCAACACAGGTCTTCATGGAATCCATTACAAAGGCAATATGGCCACCATAAAAATGCCCGCCATGTAATACATGCTCACCTTCACCATCAATCAGCGGGTTATCATTGGCGCTGTTTAATTCTGTCTCAATCATGTTTTTGAACATGGGCATCGCATCCTGCAATACACCAATTACATGCGGAGCACACCGCAAGGAATATTGATCCTGTAACCTTGAGGAATTCCTGGGTAATTCTTCATGTTCCAGATCAGAACGTATCCATGATGCAATTTGCGACTGGCCTGGATGAGGTTTGAGTGAAAACAGCATTTCATCAAAATGAAATACATTCCCCTGTAATGCGATACTTACCAACGAAGTAATACGGCTGGCCAGTTGTGCAAGATAATCTGCCCGTTTATAGGCAAGGCATGCAATAGCTGTCATTACCGCCGTGCCATTCATAATGGCCAACCCTTCCTTGGGACGTAATACAAGTGGATCAATGTTAAGTTCTTTCAGTATTTCACTCGCTGGACGAGTTTTACCTTTATAACTGGCATCACGTTCACCAATCAAAAGTGCTGCAACATAAGATAACGGTGTTAAATCACCACTGGCTCCAACAGAACCTTCCTGGGGAATAACCGGCGTTACATCCAGATTAAGTAATTCAACCAGACGTTCCATTAATTCATAACGCACACCGGAGACACCACGACTCAATGAGGCAAGTCGTACCCCCATGATGGCGCGTGAAATCTGGTGAGAAAATGTCTGACCTAACCCGCAACCATGAAAACGTGTCAGGTGAAGTGGTAGTTCATTGGCGAGTTCCTTTGGCACAGTTACGGTACAAGAGTCGCCATAACCTGTAGTCACACCATAGATAACGCCCTCTTCTTCAAGCAGGCGATCAAGGAATAAAACACCCTTGTCAATTCGCTTGCGAAAATCGGCATCGCCATTTAACTCAACAACAGCGCCTTTTGATATAGCTTCAATATCATTAATTGATAACGTGTTATCGCCAAAACAGATTTCTGATATTTTTTCGTGGCTCACTTTATCCAACATCCTGACTACGCTGCTCCTTTGCAGATTCCGGTTGTTTCCAGAAATCGAAAAAATTAAACCACATCAGTGGAGACTGAATACATAACTCTCCCAGTCTATTGGCAAACCGTTGAATTGCATCTTGCAAAACCTCGCTTCGCTTGTCCCTTGGCAAATCCAGCCGATCTATAAAGTGCTCAAAATACACCTGATAATGCCCCTTTTCTTTCAGGCAAAACAGGAGATACACCGGACATTGCATCAAACTCGCCAACACAAAGGGGCCTTCAGCAAACAGTGCCGGTTGCCCAAGGAAATCAACACTCTGGGTCCTTTCCTCTGCTGTTACCGACGTACGGTCACCAACAATCACAACATGCTCCCCTTGCTCAATCTTTTGTTTCATCAAAATGGCCGTATCTGCACCCACTTTGGCTACCGGGATGACATTATCGGCCAAATCAGGATTAATTTCCTTCATTACCCGGTTAAAACGCTCTGCATGCTCGGTAAAAACCAGCACATTGAGCTTAAGGCCCGGAATTTTATCGCCAAAAGCCCGGCATACGTCCAGATTTCCTAAATGAGAGCCAATCCAGACCGCACCCTGCTTTTTTTCAATTAAATTCAGGTAGTCTTGTTTATTCGAGAAATGAAGCATCTCCTCTCGCAATTTTCCCTGCCAGGCCGCCAATTTATCAATCAATGCATCACCAAAACTCAGAAAATGCCTGAAGCTGGTTACAATACTTGACTTAATTACTGGTTTATTCTGTTTTTGCGCTGCCTTGGCCACACGCTGTAAATATTCTCGTGATGCCCGCCTTTCCTTGCTTCCCGTCACAAAGAAATAAAACATCACTGGATAAAGAAATACTCTAAAGACAGTCCTGCCAAATATACGATAAACCCATAACATAAAACGTATACCAACTATTGATCCCCGTTCTGCCCGTCGAGCCCAATGCTGTTGGTTATTTCCAGGACTCCTGAACAAAAGAAAAGGCAAACGCATCAACATGCCAAAAAAAAGTCGAGTATGCATTTTTGTGATCAACAGGTTGTCTTTGAACATATTGAAATGAGATATGCCCTGCTCAGGATAAATAACGCGCGTTGGAATATTGATTACCTGCAAACCTTGCCAATAAAGACGCACAATGATTTCAGTATCAAAATCCATTCTTCGCCCAATTCGGGTTTGATTAAATAGTTCAATACATGGCGCTAATGGGTAAATACGAAAACCACACATGGAATCTTTAATCTGAAATGACAAGGTTTCGATCCATACCCACACATGGGTAAGATAACGACCATAAAGGCGTCCTTTAGGCACAGATTCATCATATTCAGGAACGCCGCAGATAATAGCCTGTGGGTTGGTTTTGCTCTGTTCAAGAAAGTGTTCAACATCTGAAAGATTATGTTGGCCATCTGCATCAACCTGTAATGCATGGGTAAAACCGGATTCATACGCCACTTTCAGACCGTGCATCACTGCGCCACCCTTTCCCTGATTAATATCCAAACGCAATACCCGAACAAGTGGCTCTTCCTGCTCAAGAGAGTTCAATACATTTCCGGTTTCCTGATCACTGGCATCATCAACAATAAAAATCATTTGTTGATACTTTTTTAATGCTTCAACAATATCTTTTATATGATCTTTGTGATTGTGATCAGGGATGACAAAACAGGATTTTTGGTTCATTGACAAGGAGTAAAGTATATCCTTCCGCTGGAGTGGTTACCTTTTTCTGATTGGTATTCAAAAGTAATTTTTTCATTGTCTTTTTTAACTATAGTTAAATTCAACAATGCATCCGGACTGATAATATTTTTAAATTTTACGTTTTCCATTTTATTAAATTCGCCATCTATCCCAAGATAACGTTTTGCAAATGCAATAGCCCAGTCAATTTGAACAACACCCGGTAATATCGGGGCATCAGGAAAATGACCTTGTAGATAGCCCAGATCATGCGGCAGACGTAGTTCAAGACTAATCGTCTGATCTTCAATATTTTCACTATCAATAATCGGTTCTGTAACCATTATAAAAATAACGCCTTAATATCTGATTGAGACAATTTCCCCTGTGAGTTATATGGCAAACTATCAACAAAACGAAATTTGCGTGGTATTACAATTAACTCAAAATATTGTTTTAAATAGGCCTTGAGTAAATCCACAATAGCCCGTTTCCCCTGATCGAGCAAGAATTGCTGGCCAGCTTCAGAAAGCACAACAACACAGGCAATGATCTGGCGCCCGGCCTCATTCATCATAAACACTGAACTCACATTAACCCATTCACTGTTATCCAGAGTTTTTTCCAGCTCAACCAGTGAAATTCTTTTTTCTTCAACCTTAACAATACGATCAGCCCGTCCGGATAATTCAAAATACTGGTCATCTATCAAACTGGCACAGTCGCCCATTATAAAGCCAGTTTTATCGCCTAGGTATGGTGACTGAACAATTAATCTACCCTCATCAGAAAGGCTTAATTTTACATTATGAAAACATCGCCACTTATCTCCATTTTCAGGGGTTTGCTGACGCCAACCAACCCCACCTGTTTCTGTACTACCCAGCACCTCAACAGGCCAGACATCAAGAGACTCTTTGCATAATTGTGCCGCATCAAATGACAATGGCCCTCCCGATGAAAACACCATAACAGGAGGATGAAAATCCGTTTGTTTATCTGGTTTAATAAACATTCTTTTCAATAAGGCAGGACTGGAAATTAAAACTGTTTTATCAAAATTTTGAACTGATTCTATTACCTGCTCAGGATAGGAAATATCCTCACGCATAAAACATCGATTGGCAGCCAGAGGCCATAGCAACCTGAATAACAAACCATAAATGTGCTGATGTGAAACTGTTGACAGAATAAGTGAGTCATCAAGCTTATCTCCCCATAATCTCTCCAGATCACATACCTCGGATTCAAGCTGAATCAGCTTTTTAACAATCTTTTTTGGCTCACCGGTTGAACCCGAAGTAAAAATGGTTAACCGGATATTTTCAGAATCTAACGCAGGGAATTTTTCTCTATCAGATGAGACTGCTGTGGGATCCAGAAGAATATTTAACTCATCTCCTGAATCACCAATTGTTTTATCAAAATCATTTTTATGATTTTCCAGCGTACCTTTACGCCAGTTTGGCAACAAGACAGGTTCACAACCAGCGTAAAACAGTGCGAACAAACCAACGGCAAACCAATAACTGTCTTTACAGTATATTGCCCACCGTTTAGCTTTATTCTCTTTAATCCGGGTAGTGAAATTACTGACATCATCCTTGAAAGTTTTCCACGTAACATGAGTCCCATTATTTTCCATACAAATAACGGCATCTTCAGACATTTGATCTGAAAATAAATGACTCAAGGACAGAATATGGTTTTTCATCAAACCGGTTAACTCACAACTGCTTACTGGCAAACTCTTGTATTATCTTACGGCGTATCAAATATTCAATGGCAAACATTAGTCCCATCACAACATAGGAAATAAACCCGTTGTATAAAACCCACTGCGACATTGTTCCATAAATAACTGTTAACAAGGAAATGGAGCCATTTATAAGGAAAAACAGGCACCATGCGATCGTGACTTTACGTGTATGTAAAACACCTTCAGACGGCAGTTCAGGGTATTGCAGTCTGGCAAAGAGCTCAATCACAGTTGGTGGATACAATAAAGATCGGGCAAATACGACAAGCATGACAGCATTAATTACAACAGGATAATATTTTAACGCTTGCTCATCATTTAATATAAAGCCTGCCCCGGCAATAACCAATCCAACTACACCAACCAGAAAAGCAAGAGGCCTTAATGCCTTGTTTCTATTTTTTGATGCTGATAAAAACCGGAGCACAAAAACAATCGCTAACACAACAGCAATCGCTTTTGGTTCAAAATATTCAAGCGTAAAAAATATAAAAAACGGGTAAGCTATTGTCAGGATAGTGATTAGAACGACCAATATCCTTTGAAACATTACTAATCCAGTAAATCTGCTACAGCATCCACTACATGAGAAACCGTTCTAACTGTTTTAAATTCTTCAGGCTTGATCTTCTTGCCTGTAAAATTCTGGAGTTTTACAACCAGATCAACGGCATCAATACTATCCAGATCAAGATCTTCATATAGCTTTGCTTCAGGCGTGATTTCATCCGGGTCGAGTTCAAATAGCTCAACCATGACTTTTTTTATTTCCTCAAGAATAACTGTCTTGTCCGCCATGAACTACCTACCTCCATCAACTTGTGACGCTATAAAAGCAGCAAGATTTTTGACTGATGAAAAATGGTTTCGTGTTTCTTCTGAATCACCATCCAGCACAACATTAAATTTCTTTTTAATTGCTATACCCAATTCAAGTGCATCTATTGAATCCAGGCCCAGACCATCAACAAATAATGGTTCGTCATTTATAATATCATCCGGTTTGATGTCTTCCAGATTCAAACTATCTATTATCAACTCTTTTAGTTCATTTTCTATATTCTGCATCTTTAACCCACATCCTGACTTATATCCCGGGACAACTCCTGCTTCATTTTTTCTGTTAACCTGCGCGCCGCAATTGTCGGATTGCTGGCACCTTCAATTAACTCATCCACATCCATCAGCCCCCCTACTCGTAGTTTGAATACCGGCTGCTCGGCAGGTACTTTATATCTTTTATCCTCTTTTGTGAGGAAGCTGGGCTCACAGCAAATATGTATGAGCCGTATCGGTTTGGCACACCTTAGCGCGATATTAGCCGCCCCTCTCTGCAATGTCATGGGCTTACCTGGTGTCGTTCTTGTTCCCTCCGGGAAAACCAGCAAAACACTGCCTGATTCCAGTGATCTGCCACAGGATTCTATCACTTCTTCCGAGCCCCTGTTAGGGATATATCCGGCCGCCCGTATGACCCCCATAGTAAAAGGATTTGACCACAGCTTTTCTTTTACCACGCAATCACAATTATCCAGCATGGAGGCTATAACCACATAATCAATCAATGTCGGATGATTAGAGATCACGATACAGGCACTGTCACCAGCCAGTACCTCCTTGCCCTTGATATCAAATTTAAATACTCCAACCAAAGCCATCAATTTAACAAACACTGCAAATGCTATTTTAATAACCCGCCGACTTGGCTTTGCACTCTCCTTCCCCTTGAATAATTTTATTACAGGAAAAACAAACAGGGACAAGAACACGCCTCCGATACCAAAACAGGAAAAACAAAACCAACTTGCAACCAACCGCCATAACTGGTTTATTTTTTTAGTCATTGCGAGTCCATTTCCAATCAGTGCTTTCTGTTGACACTTCCAATGCTAATGGTTTATTCAACACAAATTTCAAAAACCTTATTGCCAATGGTTCAGTACTATCGCTATCCTTGATTGATTTCAGGAACTCTATTTTAATTGGCGATTTGTTTTCATCCGATAATAAAAGAGCGACACAATACCCATACTCAGGCTCAATATTGTTTACACCAAAAGCATCAGGCACAGGCTCATCAAAAGCAACAACCAATACTTTTTTTCCTGGATTTTGCTTTAAATAAATAGATGCTTCCAAAAGACCATAACCAAAGGTATCTGCGCCACCGGCAATGGATGTTGTCGCCGACATATCTTTCTTGATAATTGAAAACAAACCAGCCACCGTATTATGGACTGACTGACTAAAAGCCATGGGAGACAATTCTTCATTTTTGGCTAACTCTTCCAGAAGCCCGGTCGTTCTTGGCAACTCCCCATGACGAGAACAAAAAATACTAAAATCTGCTTTATCATCACCAATACAGCCCAGCGCTACCGATAATGCCATCTTGCTCAGGCTACTCAATCGACGACGTATCATCGGAGGAATACCGGAAAGATCAAGTTCACTCCGATCACTATTGAAATAGCCTTCCTTCTCACCCCAGGCAGTCCATGATTCAATGGATAAATTAGCGGGAAAATTCATAATGAAGAAATAAAAACTATTATTATCAATGTGTTCTATTATTTAAATAATGAGCAGTACAGGCTCACACTACGGCTAACAAATTGCATAAATTATATCATTAGACTCGTTTACTTGACACTAATTGAGCACATCAGGTTAAATTCAGATACTTAATGGAAAAATAATCCAGATCAGGAAAAAAAGCATGAAAATACTTTTCAAGGCACTTCAATTTTTGTTTTCTATTTTCATAGTAAATTTATTACCCGGAGTCTCATTTGCAGAAACTGTTGATGAAAATATCCCAATTCACACTACTATCAGTGCAAAACTGGGCAATTTTCTAACTCCTCATAATGATACTTATTACACCCTGATATCTGTATCCAGCCTGAGGCCTTATACCCTTTTTCGTAGCAAACCGGCACATGAAAAAATAAGATCGAATTATGAATTGGCTATCGGGTATGCTGACGGAAAACAACATGGCGCAATAATATCAGCAAATATGTTGGCTCAACGTTATCTTACAAGCCGATCTTCGGGTGGTTTTCGTCCTTTTGTAGAAGCAGGTATTGGCCTGATATACACTGAATTCAGAATACCCGGCCAGGGGTTATATCTAAACTTTAATCCACAAGTCGGTATCGGATTTGAGCGCTTTACCAAAAAAAATAAACGACATTTTGCATCATTGCGTTTTAGTCATATTTCTAATGGCGAGCTGGACGATCAAAACAAAGGTATAAATTCTATTGCCCTATCATTTGGTCATGACTTTTAATTAAAAAATAATAAAAATTACATGTTTAAGGAGAATGTAATGAACAAAAAACTCACTGGTTTAATTTTAGTATTATTAACAACTCTATTTATTACAGGATGCGTAAAGCCTATTCATAATGTGCATGATAGTGCTGTAATGACGGTCAGAGATGTTAGTATGTCAAAAGATCAAGTCAAGAGAGCAATTATAAAGGCGGGTGTTCATAGAGGATGGAAAATGAGAGAAGTAAAATCCGGTCATATCATTGCCACACTCGATCGAAGTAATTATATGGCACAGATTGATATAAAATATACAGAAAAAAAATATAGTCTCACATATAAAAACAGTCGTGGTCTTAATTACGATGGAACTAATATTCATAGAAATTATAATAACTGGATAATTTACTTGGATCGTGCAATTCAGGTATATCTCGATAGAATGAAATAATTTAATTCATCATTTGTAATAATAAAGCCCGCTTCTGCGGGCTTTATTATTACAATAGTTTGATCGCAACTACATTGACCAGTGTTTCTTCCCGCTCCTCGGGCACTGGTACGCCAATCCATTCAAGGAAACCAATATCTGGCCTACTCCACCAGAAATAGGGCATAGAGATTCGCTCATCTGGTAGATCAAAACCTGTATTACGAATAATCGAGACATATTCTTCCGCTGTTTTCTGTACATCCATAGGATGTCGAAAAAGTAGTTTGATCGGCAAAGAGTGTATGTAACGTCGTGTAGATTCTGCAAATAACAGTACACCACCAGGCTTCAAGATACGAAAGAACTCAGCCATTGCTTCTTCCTGCTCGACGATGTGATGAAAGGTTTGATGGCAAAACACAAGATCAAAACTTGAGTCAGGCAAATCCATGTGTGCCGCATTAGCGGCATGCAGTCGAACTTTACATGTGCAATTATTTGCTGCTTCACCTGCACGCTCCATAAGCCCAGGATCCGCATCCAAACCAGTAATGAGATCAGGTGAAAACCGTTTTGCTAATTCATCAAATGAATGACCAAAACCACAACCTACATCAAGTATTTGTGGATATCTGGTAATGGCATCTGGCATCATTGGTTTTAAATCATCAAGTGCACGACACAGAACACTTCTCTTCCATGTATAAGTATTCAGAAACCAGTTGCCAAATCTGGTCTCTTCAACAAAAGGGTAATTGGTATTCATATTTTGGTTATCTGCTAATCCATTAGTTAAGAAATAATGACTTGAAGAATAAAATTCCTTCTTTGAAAAGTCCAGTCAAAATAAATAACAGTCTGTATTACTAAAGAATTACTTGAATTTAAGCCTTCGGCAAGGTCACGCCCTTCTGTCCCTGATATTTGCCGCCGCGATCTTTATACGACACTTCACAGTCTTCATCAGATTCAAAGAACAGGACTTGTGCAACACCTTCATTGGCATAAATCTTTGCCGGTAGTGGTGTGGTATTCGAAAATTCCAGAGTAACGTGGCCTTCCCATTCGGGTTCAAACGGGGTGACGTTCACGATAATGCCGCAACGGGCATAGGTGGATTTGCCTAAACAAACTGTCAGTACCTGGCGCGGGATTCGGAAATATTCAACAGTACGCGCCAGTGCAAAAGAGTTTGGCGGGATAATACAGACATCGCCTTTAAAATCGACGAAGCTGTTGGAATCAAAATTTTTGGGATCAACAATCGCGGAGTTGATGTTGGTAAAGATTTTAAATTCATCAGAACAGCGAATGTCATATCCATAACTGGAAGTACCATAGGAAATCAGGCGTTCACCATTGGCCTCACGTACCTGACCTGGCTCAAATGGCTCGATCATCCCATGTTCCTGTGACATTTTGCGGATCCACTTATCTGACTTGATGCTCATTATTCTTGTTGTCCCCGATGAATTTTGAATTCCCTAATGTACCAAAAAAAGAGGGCCGAATAAATTCGGCCCTGCTTTTATAACCTCTTGCCTGTCACCCGATTATGTATTTTGAATCACGATATTCGGGAACTTGGCGCTGTAGTCTTTCTGCTTCAGTGCCAGTTTGGCTGATACACGACGTGCAATCTGACGATAAATCTGCGAAATCCGACCTTCCGGATCAGCGACTACTGTTGGCTTGCCACCATCGGCATTTTCACGAATGGTGATATCCAGCGGCAATGAACCCATGAAATCGACATTATAATCATCCGCCATACGCTCGCCACCGCCAGAACCGAAGATATGTTCTTCGTGTCCACACTGGCTACAAATATGGGTGCTCATATTTTCAATCACACCCAGCACCGGAATCTCGACCTTTTCAAACATTTTGAGTCCCTTGCGTGCATCCAGCAGGGCAATATCCTGTGGTGTGGTCACAATCACTGCACCGCTAACCGGTACACGTTGCGCCAGAGTTAACTGGGTATCACCGGTGCCCGGTGGTAAATCAACAACCAGATAATCCAGATTATCCCAATTAGTATCATTCAATAACTGATCCAGTGCCTGTGTCACCATCGGGCCACGCCAAATCATGGGAGTTTCCGGATCAATCAGAAAACCAATAGACATGGCCTGAATGTCATAGTTCGTTACCGGTTCCAACGACTTGCCGTCTTTGGAATCCGGTTTGGTCAATTCCACACCCAGCATACGTGGCTGGTTAGGACCATAGATATCCGCATCCAGTATACCAACACGTGCACCTTCAGCTGACAGTGCCAGTGCCAGATTGACTGAAGTCGTGGATTTACCCACGCCGCCTTTACCTGAAGCAACGGCAATAATATTTTTGATGTTTTCGATTGGCTTCACACCCTTCTGAACCGAGTGTGCGGTGATTTCAACAGAAATGTTAATGGTGGCTGAACTCACGCCATCCATGCCTTCCACCATTTCCTTTAATTTAGCTGTCAGTTCGTCATGGTAACCCTTGGATGGAAAACCAAGTGTTATATCAATGGTAACCTTGTCTCCGTCTATCTTGATATCCTTCAAAGTCTTGGTAGATACCAGATCTTTCTGCATGTAAGGGTCGATGTACTGCTTAATAACATCTTCGATAGCTGATTGAGATACCGCTGACATAACTTTGCTGCTCCTTAAAAATTCACGCTGGATAATTGAAAATTCCGGTTAAGACCTGACTCCGGAATATAACGAACTAAAGAGGTGGGGATTTTACACACATTTTTCAACCGAGTCCCTGAATTTTCAGTAATTATTGATCAATTCTATGGGTATAATGGGCGCCCTTGGTTGACCAATGAGGACATAATGCGGTCATTTCCGAGATAAACACTGTATTATGAAAATAACAAACCTTAAAAACCACATATAGTCTATTGATATGTCTAGAAAAATTCTTGTAACCAGCGCCCTGCCCTATGCCAATGGCTCTATTCACCTTGGGCATCTGGTGGAATACATCCAGACCGACATCTGGGTGCGTTTTCAGAAAATGCGCGGTCATGACTGCCAATACGTATGTGCAGACGATACCCACGGCACACCGATTATGTTGCGTGCCGAACAGGAAGGTATTACACCGGAAGCCCTGCTGGAAAAAATGACAGCAGAGCATCAGGCCGATTTTGCCGGTTTCAATATCGAGTTTGATAACTACTATTCAACCAATTCAGACGAGAACAAGGAACTCGCGCAGGGTATGTATCGCCGTTTGCGTGACAAGGGGTTAATTGAAACCCGTACTATTGAACAGCTCTATGATCCGGAAAAGCAGATGTTCCTGCCGGATCGTTTTATTAAAGGTGAATGCCCCAAGTGCCATGCAAAGGATCAATACGGTGATGCCTGTGAGGTATGCGGTACAACATATGATCCCACAGAACTGATTAATCCGTTCTCGGCTGTCTCGGGTGCAACGCCGATCAAAAAGGAATCCGAACATTATTTTTTCAAACTCGGTGAATGTGAAACCTTTCTGAAGGCATGGCTGGGTGGCGAACATCAACACGGTGCCGGTGGCCAACCGTTACAAACCGAAATGGATAACAAGATCCGCGAATGGTTTGATTCAGGTTTGAAAGACTGGGACATCTCACGTGATGCACCCTACTTTGGTTTTGAAATTCCGGATGCACCGGGCAAGTATCTTTATGTCTGGCTGGATGCACCGGTCGGCTATATGGCGAGTTTTAAAAACCTGTGTGATAAAAAAGGGCTCGACTTTTTTGAATACTGGGGCAAGGAAAGCAAGACCGAGGTCTATCATTTTATAGGTAAGGATATTTTGTATTTCCATGCCCTGTTCTGGCCAGCGACACTGCATTTTTCTGATTACCGTACACCGGACAAATTGTTTGTACATGGTTTCCTGACTGTTAATGGTCAGAAGATGTCCAAGTCCCGCGGCACCTTTATCACTGCACGCAGTTACCTTAATCATCTGGAGCCGGAGTATCTGCGTTATTACTATGCGGCCAAACTGACTGATCGTGTGGAAGACATCGATCTGAATCTGGATGATTTTGTATCTCGCGTTAACAGTAATCTGGTTGGTAAATACGTCAATATTGCCAGTCGCACCGCCGGTTTTATCAAGAAAAAATTTGATGGCAAATTAAGCCAACAGCTTGATGAAGAACAAACAGCGTTGATATCGCGTTTTCAGGCGGCCGCCAATGATATTGCCGATCTGTATGAGAAACGTCAGTTCAGTGAAGCCATTAAAATGATCATGGCACTGGCTGACAAGGCCAATGAATATATTAGTGACAAGGCACCATGGGAACTGGCCAAGCAGGAAGGTTCTGATGATGCATTGCACATGATTTGCAGTGCCAGTATTAATATGTTCCGCCTGCTGACACTCTATCTGAAACCGGTATTACCAAAACTGACCGAAAAGGTAGAAGCATTCCTGAATATCGAACCTTTGGTGTGGGATGATGCCGCGCTTATCCTGACTGATCACGCTATTAATAAATTCAACCATCTGGCAAAACGAATTGAACAACCCCAGATTGACACAATGGTGGCAGAAAACATGCAAACAGAACCTCAAAAACCGGAAGCCCATTCACAAACCCGACATGGTGAGGCACAGCAACATGACAACCCGCCTATTGCTGATACTATTAATATAGATGACTTCACCAAGGTGGATTTACGCATCGCTCGCATTGTAAAGGCACAGCATGTGGAAGGTGCTGACAAGTTACTGCAACTTACACTTGATATCGGCGGTGAATCACGCAATGTATTTGCAGGAATCAAATCAGCCTATAACCCTGAAGATCTGGAAGGGAAAATGACCGTAATGGTCGCTAATCTGGCACCACGTAAAATGAAATTTGGTGTTTCCGAAGGGATGGTGCTGGCCGCTGGTCCTGGAGGCAAGGATTTGTTTATTCTGAATCCTGATGAAGGTGCCAAGCCCGGGATGAAAGTAAAATAGATTTACAAACTAACGGGTTTATAACTAAAACAGAATAATAATCACTATACTCAATACATGACTGAATACCTGCTCATACTGATCAGCACCATTCTTGTTAACAACTTCGTGTTAGTGAAGTTCCTTGGTCTGTGTCCTTTCATGAGCGTCTCACGCAAACTGGAAACAGCCATGGGTATGTCACTGGCAACCACGTTTGTACTAACACTGGCTTCCATTTGCAGTTATCTGGTTAATCAATATTTACTGGAACCTGCCGGACTGGAATATCTGCGTACCATCGCATTCATTCTTGTCATTGCCGCCGTGGTTCAGTTCACTGAAATGGTGGTACACAAAACCAGCCCCCTGCTCTATCAGGTTCTTGGTATTTTTCTGCCATTAATTACAACCAACTGTGCCGTACTGGGTGTCGCCCTGCTGAACACGCAGGCACAACACTCCTTTATGCAGTCTGCAGTTTATGGTTTTGGCGCAGCAATCGGTTTTTCACTGGTGCTGGTTTTATTTTCGGCAATGCGCGAACGCATCGCTGCCGCTGATGTGCCGGTTCCTTTCCGTGGTGCAGCAATCTCATTAATTACTGCGGGACTGATGTCACTGGCCTTCATGGGTTTTTCTGGACTGGTAAAAGGATAAAACATGCTAACAGCGATACTATCGCTGGCTGGACTGGCAATTTTATTTGGTTTGATACTCGGCTTTGCCGCCGTGCGTTTCCGCGTGGAAAGTGATCCGGTTGTCGACAAGATCGATGCCCTGCTTCCACAAACACAATGTGGCCAGTGCACTTACCCTGGCTGTCGTCCTTATGCCGAAGCCATGGCAAAAGGCGAAGCAGACATTAATCAGTGCCCGCCCGGTGGGGAACAAACAATTGTCGCTCTTGCCGACTTGCTGGGTGTTGATCCAAAACCATTAAACCCGGAGATGGGTGAGGTAAAGGAAGAAAAAACAGTTGTTATTATTGATGAAGACATCTGCATTGGTTGCACCTTGTGTATACAAGCCTGTCCGGTCGATGCAATTCTGGGTGCTGCCAAACAAATGCATACTGTGATTGAAGAAGAATGTACCGGTTGTAATCTGTGTATCCCGCCCTGCCCGGTAGAATGTATTTATATTGTCCCGCGTAAAAAATCCATCCAGAACTGGAAATGGCCCAAGCCTGAAGAAACACAAGTTGAAAATGGAGCCAAAGGATAATGTTGAGTCGATTACAACAACTCTGGCAATTCCGCGGTGGTCTGCATCTGGATGAATACAAGCAGTCTTCAACAACAGCACCGATCCAGACAATTCCGTTACCGGCAAAACTGATCCTGCCACTGCAACAACACCTTGGCCATACAGCCGAGGCTATTGTTAAAAAAGGTGACAAGGTATTAAAAGGACAAAAAATTGCCGAGGCTACCGGTTATGTCAGTGTTCCTTTGCATGCGCCGACATCGGGCACCATTATCGATATTGGTGATTATCCGGTTGCACATCCATCTGCAATGAAATCCAGCTGCATCGTGATTGAACCGGATGGACAGGATCAATGGGCTGAAAAACAAACCATCAGTGATTATAAAACGTTGACGCCTGAGCAAATACGAGAGATTGTTTCTGAAGCCGGTATTGTCGGTATGGGTGGCGCCGGTTTCCCCAGCTTTATCAAGCTCAATCCAGGTGAAGAAAAGAAAGTTAAAACACTGATCCTCAATGGTGCCGAATGTGAACCCTATATCACCTGTGATGACATGCTTATGCGTGAACAGGCCAAAAATATTATTGCCGGTGCACGCATCATGCTCTATTCCTTACAGGCTGAACGTTGTCTGATCGGTATCGAGGACAACAAACCGGAAGCGATATCTGCCATACAAAATGCAGCATCTGCATTTTCAGACATCACTGTTGTTGCTGTCCCGACACTGTATCCAACCGGTGGTGAAAAACAGCTTATCAAGGTGCTGACCGGGCTTGAAGTTCCCAGCCAATCACTGCCCGGTAGTATCGGTATCGTTTGTCACAATGTCGCTACCGCCAACGCAGTTTATCATGCTGTCATTTTGGGAGAGCCATCGGTTTCCCGTATTGTCACTGTGGCCGGAGACAAAGTAAAAACACCACGTAATCTGGAAGTATTGATTGGCACACCTTTTAATGACCTTATTAATGCCTGTGATGGATTAACCGACGAGAATACGCCTTTAATTATGGGCGGTCCCATGATGGGATTCCGGGTGCATTCAAGCGAAGCACCTGTCATTAAAACCTGTAACTGTATACTGGCAAAAGAAGATCAGTCACACCATGAACAACATATGCCCTGTATTCGTTGTGCAAAATGTGCCGAGGCCTGCCCGGTTAATTTACTGCCCCAACAACTTTACTGGTATGCGCGCGCCAAAGACTTTGACAAGGCACAGGATTACAAACTGTTTGATTGTATTGAATGCGGCTGTTGCGATTATGTCTGCCCCAGTCATATTCCGCTGGTACAATATTATCGCTTTGCCAAAACGGAAATCTGGGTACAGGAGCAGGACAAACAGAAATCGGATATTGCACGCGAACGCCATGAGTTCAGACAGCTCCGTCTTGAGCGCGAAAAACGTGAACGCGCAGAACGTCACAAGCAAAAACAGGAAGCATTGAACAAGTCGGGTGATAAAGACAAAAAGCAGGAAGCTATTCAGGCCGCACTCGACAGAGTCAAGGCAAAACGTGAATCACAGCAGGAAAACAAGAATCAGGAATCATGATTAACAGCTCACCCTTTACGCACAAGAGTATCAACTTACCTTTCTTTATGGGTGCAGTTGCTATTACCCTGATCCCCGCCCTGTTTACCTATATCTGGTTTTTCGGCCCGGGCATTGCCGTGCATATGTTGATTGGTATTACCACAGCACTGGCAACAGAAACCATCATGCTGAAACTGCGCCATAGACCGGTTAAACCGTTTATTGCGGACAACAGCGCCATTATTACTGCTGTATTACTCGTGTTCTGTATCCCCCCCTTTGCACCCTGGTGGATCAGTTTTATCGGTGTGGCATTTGCAATAGTGTTTGGAAAACATCTGTATGGCGGACTTGGCTACAACCCCTTTAATCCGGCCATGCTGGGTTATGCCATGCTGTTGATTTCATTTCCGGCCGAGATGACAGCATGGACAGCGCCGGTCGAATTACTTGAGAATGCGCCCGGTCTGATCAGCACATTACAAATCATATTTTACGGTTCTCTTCTGGAGCCTGTTCTGTTTGATGCCATTACCATGGCGACACCACTGGATGCACTGAAAACCCAGCTTGGTCTGGAGCAAAACTTGCAAACTATTCTGCAAGGCCCTGTCTTTGGTGTCATGGCAGGCAAAGGCTGGGAATGGATCAATGTTGCGATTCTGGCAGGTGGACTGTTTTTAATGTTTAAAAAAATTATTACCTGGCATATCCCGGTTGCATTGCTTGGCAGTCTACTCATCATGTCTGGTATTTTCT
>JAOUJV010000088.1 GCA_029882995.1 Gammaproteobacteria bacterium
GATTGTTCTGATCATCCGCATTGGCCAGATGTGTCATAAAACGCACCGGCCAATTTATCTGTTTACATACAGTCAGTTGTTTTAATGTGTTTTCAAGTTGGTCCGGCGCAAAACCAAGACGGTGCATACCGGTATCAATTTTTATCCAGATTTTGATGGATTGTTCCAGCTCGGTATCAAGCAAAATATCGATTTGATGTGCGCTATGCAGGACAATACTCAGTTCAGAACGCGCTGCAGCAACCAGTTCCTCTTTGGTAACAAATCCGGAAAGCAGCACAATTTCCTGACTGAAACCGACATCACGCAGGGCTACGCCTTCATCCAGTAACGCAACACCAAAGGCATCAGCATCTTCCAGAGCACGTGCAACCTGTAATGAACCATGTCCATAGGCATTGGATTTAATGACGGCCATAACACGACTGTCAGGGGCTGATTCCTTCACGCGTTGCAGATTGTGTTTCAGTGCAGAAAGATCGATACGTGCACGGGCACGAGCGGAAATCTGTTGATCAGGTGCTCCCTGTGTCAACCGCCAAAGCTCCCGTAATCCTGCATTTCAGGGATGTAGTTTTCAAAGCGTGTGTATTGACCGAGGAAGGTCAGTTGAATATCACCAATCGGGCCATTACGTTGCTTGGCAATAATAATATCGGCAATGCCCTTGCGCGGTGTTTCCGGATCGTAAACTTCTTCACGATAAATAAACGAAATCATATCGGCATCCTGCTCGATCGCACCGGACTCACGTAAGTCAGACATCACCGGGCGTTTATCAGGGCGTTGTTCAACACTGCGGTTAAGCTGGGAAAGCGCAATCACCGGCACATTCAATTCCTTGGCCAGTGCCTTGAGTTCACGTGATATTTCAGAAATTTCAGTTGCACGGTTTTCGCTACTGCCTGCAACCCGCATCAATTGCAGGTAATCCACCAGAATCAACCCCAAATCACCATTGGCACGTTTAATACGACGCGCGCGCGCACGCAAATCGGTAGGTGTCAGTGCCGGTGTATCATCAATATAGATGGGCATGTTCTCAAGGATAGAGAGTGCCGATGTCAGGTTGGTCCAGTCTTCATCAGTCAATCGACCGGTACGCAATCGCTGCTGGTTAATACCGTGTGATGCCAGCAAACGCATGACCAGTTGCTCACTCGGCATTTCCATGCTGAAAATCGCTACCGGCGTATTGGTTTTGTAGGCGGCATAATGTCCGATATTTAATGCAAAGGCGGTTTTACCCATTGATGGTCGTCCGGCCACAATCACCAGATCGGAAGGCTGTAAACCGGAAGTCAGATTATCAAAATCCTTGAAGCCGGTTGGTACGCCGGTAATATGATCACCGCGCGCATGTAATTCATCAATCCGGTCAACAACCTTTGATAACAGATCACTGACTCTGGAAAACCCTTTTTGTCCGCGCGCACGATGTTCAGCAATACGGAACACCTGCTTTTCTGCTTCATCGAGAATTTCAGTCGCACTGCGGCCTTCAGTCTTGAATGCACTGCTGGTGATATTGGCACCAACACTGATCAATTGTCTGAGAATGGAACGCTCACGCACAATGTTGGCATAGGAACGAATATTGGCAGCACTGGGTGTATTGTGTGCCAATGTTGCGATATAACTCAAACCACCGGCATGGTCGACTTCGTTATGATTTTCGAGCCATTCAGACAGGGTTACGATATCGCATGGTGAATCAGAATTTAAAATTGCGGTAATACCACGATAGATAGTGCGATGATCGGCGCGGTAGAAATCGTCTTCGGTAATGACATCAGAAACCTGATCCCAGGCACCGTTATCCAGCACCAGTCCGCCCAGTACAGATTGTTCCGCTTCGATAGAATGCGGAGGAATCTTGAGAGATTCTGTCGCACGATCTGATGTTTGATAAGGAGAGGCGGTTTCCTGCATTTGCCGTTTGATCTCTTTTGTAGTTTTTATATTTGTCACCTGAGAAGGTGATCCCCACACGACTATCTTAGATCAGATAGAGCGGGAACGACACAACAAGAATAGATGTAAAAACAATCAAACTCATGATGTTTTACATGGACTCCAGTAGCTAACCCCATGTACTGGAAAGATAAATCCCCGGCTAGTGCCGGGGGTAAAGCTTAATCTTCAGCAACAACAATAACGTTGATAGCGGCATTCACGTCGGTATGAAGATGAATCGCGATTTCTGTCTCGCTGACTTCACGAATCGGGCCTTCAGGTAAACGGATTTCCTGCTTGGTAATCTCAACACCGGCAGCGGCCATTGCCTCTACGATATCACTTGTACCAATCGAACCAAACAACTTGCCTTCATCACCTGCCTTGGAAGCGATAGTCACTGAACCCAGTGCATTAATCTTGTCTGCGCGCGCCTGTGCTGCCGCCAATGCTTCAGCTGCAATCTTTTCCAGTTCTGCACGACGTGCTTCCAAATCTTTCAAATTTTCTTCAGTCGCGGGTAATGCCTTGCCACCAGGAATCAAAAAATTACGTCCGAAACCGGCCTTAACATTGACCTTGTCACCCAGGTTACCCAGATTGTCTACTTTTTCAAGAAGGATTACTTCCATCGTCTTTTACCTCTAGTAAATTTAACTCTGTTTCTTAATGTGGTTACGAAAATCCACCCACACATCTGCAAATCCAGTCAGCACCATCACCAGTAACAACGGTGGAAATGCAAACAACCCTATTACTACCAAAACATACAATGCCGCCAACCAGCCATCACTTTTGGCAACATGGGCAATCACGGCATGCGCAATTGCCAGAAACTGCATCAAAAATAACACCATCACAATGCCAAGCATGTTGGAGAACAACTCTCCTGTTTCACCCGGCAATGTACCTGCCAGCAGGATTACCAGTGATATATAGGCCGCTGTCTTACCCAGCTTCAATCCCTGAAATTCCTGAGAGAAACCTCCCGGATTGTACAACTTTGCTTGCCAGTTTCTTGCTAACAGCAACATCACCAACTGACTAAAAACAAAAACAGCACCTAATATGCCTGACATCTTTTCACCAAGCAGTTGCATTACTTCCTTCAACTCTGCCTGATTTACTCCACTACCTTGCTGGCTGGCTGCTTCCAGTGCCGCGCCAATAATCTGTTCAAACTGGATACGCCACTCATCAACCCATGTCTGACCAAAAAACTCGATCGTCAATACGATAACGACACCAATCAATGCCACTGTCTGGAATGTCAGTGGTAATGACACGGTCTGTCGTAACAACTGTGCCATCATCATCACCGGAATACCCAGCATCAGCATGTGCACCAAACCATGTGCCGGATGATGGCTTGCCAACATCCCCATCAGTGCGATGGCTACTGCACTCCCGGCAACAACGATTGTTCCTTCCTTCGTGCCAAGACGCAATGTCACCAGAGCAACCGCAGCGCCGGCAAGATAACTTATCGGGCTAAAAAAAAGACCCAGATAAGCAGTCATTGCTACCAGTGCAATGGCTTGCAGGCGTCCTCGCATGAGGTAGGCAGCATAGCCGCGCATTATAAATTCACAGACACAGCGCTTGCGGCGTTGCAATCCACTGCATGGTTAATTCAATTAATTATCGTGTGCGTCACAATAAGGCAGTAACGCCAGATAACGTGCACGCTTGATTGCTGTCGTCAACTGACGCTGATAACGCGCCTTGGTACCGGTAACACGGCTCGGTACAATCTTGCCATTCTCTGCAACATAGTTCTTGAGAATACCAAGATCCTTGTAATCTACTTCTGTTATACCTTCTGCTGTAAAACGGCAAAACTTTTTACGTCTGAAAAAACGGGACATGGTCCACCTCGTATAATTTAATCTTTCTGGTTAATCCGCAAAGTGATATTTATTCAGCAGATGCTTCTTCTGCACCACCGTCTTCAGCTTCTACTCCAAGTGGAATATCATCTTCGACATCAATATCGCTATCATCGTTACTGCGTGTATCACGACTGAATTTCTCACTGTCTTCCTTGGCCTTTGCTTTAGCCATGGGTGACATATCAGTAATAGGTTCATCGCGACGAATCACCATATTGCGAATTACTGCATCATTAAAACGGAATGCACTTTCCAGTTCATTCAGCGCTTCCTGACCACATTCAATGTTCATCAGAACATAATGTGCCTTGTGGATTTTATTGATTGGGTAAGCCAGTTGACGACGACCCCAGTCTTCAAGACGATGGATTGTACCGCTGGCTGATTCGATCATTGTTTTATAACGATCGATCATGGCAGGAACCTGTTCGCTCTGGTCAGGATGGACCAGAAACACGATTTCATAGTGTCTCATTTACATCTCCTTTCGGTTTCAACAGCCCCCCATCAAAGTGGTGGAGCAAGGGTTCGACAGTCAGACCATCGAATTGGGCGGCATTTTACGGGAAAAAGGGAGGATATGCAAAGAATCAGGGGGGTAAACGCTCTCTACGTCATTCCCGCAAAGGCGGGAATCTCCCTTGCCATTATCTATCCTTCACGAGATACCGGAATAAATCCGGTATGACGGGGAAAATTGCGTATTTTGAGCCAATTTCCAACACAGCATTGTGCCGATTGAGGGGTTTTTCAGGATCTCTGGCGGACTGCTTCAAACAGGCAAATCCCCGTCGCCACCGACACATTCAGGCTTTCCACACTGCCCGCCATCGGTAAAAAGGCCAGATAATCGCATTGCTCACGGGTCAGGCGACGTAGCCCCTTACCCTCTCCGCCCAGAATCATGGCCATTGGACCGGTCAAATCGATGTCATAAAGACTGGTTTTGGCACTACCGTCTGCACCCACCAGCCAGACTCCTGCGTCCTTGAGCATGCGCAGGGTACGTGCCAGATTGGTGACCTGAATAAAGGGCATGCTCTCGGCGGCACCACAAGAAACCTTGTGTACCACCGGTGTCAGTGAAGCGGCTCGATTACGCGGAACAATCACAGCATCCACGCCAGCACCATCAGCTGAACGTAAACAGGCACCCAGATTATGCGGATCTGTCACGCCATCGAGGATCAATAATAAGGTGTCATCCCCTTTTTCCTGAATCAGTGCCGGCAAGTCGTTTTCCGAGCGCAATTTTTTATTATCAGCAACATGGGCAATCACTCCCTGATGATTACCGCCACCGGCTAATACATCCAGATCATCACGTGATACCTTGTGAATACTCAATCCTCTGGCCTTGTCGACAATGCGCTGGATGCGTTTGTCATTGCGCGAGGTATCAACCCACAATTCCTTTACTTGTGAACTGTCACGATCCAGTGCAGCCAAAACTGAATGCAAACCGTAGATAAGATTCTTTTTCATTTTTATCTTTTAATCAGCCAGCTCAAAATCAATCTTGCGTTCATCGAGATCAACACGCATTACCTTGACCTTTATCCTGTCTGCCAGGCGATAGCTCTTGCCCATACGCTCACCCGTTAAACGATGCTTGACCGGATCAAAGTGATAATAGTCATTCTTTAACCCGGTCACGTGTATCAAACCTTCCACATAAATTTCATCCAGTTCAATGAATAAACCAAAACTGGTAACGGCACTGATGGTGCCTTCAAACACATCTCCAATTTTATCCATCATATATTCACACTTGAGCCACGCAATCGCATCATATGTCGCCTCATCGGCACGACGACTGGTCATGGAGCAATGTTCACCAAAGGATTCCATATCGGCCTTGCCATAGCGGAACGAGGCAACACTCTTTTTGGCAAGCAAATGGCGAATGGCGCGGTGAACCAACAGATCAGGATAACGGCGTATTGGTGAAGTAAAGTGGGCGTAGGCTTCGAGTGCCAGACCAAAGTGTCCGGTATTTTCAGGCTGGTATACTGCCTGACTCATGCTTCGTAGTAATACTGTCTGGATTAAATGGAAATCCGGTCGTTCCCGAATTGAATCCAGTAATGCACTGTAGTGTTTGGGTTCCGGCTCTTCGCTGCCTTCCATCCTCAGTCCAAGTTCACTTAAAAACTCCCTGAGATCAGACAATTTTTCAGTTGGCGGTGTTTCATGTACGCGATAAAGTGTCGCAATCTCGTTATCAAGTAAATATTCTGCCGCTGCCACATTGGCCGCAATCATGCATTCTTCAATTAATTTATGTGCATCATTCCTTTCTGTTGGCACAATCTTTTCAATTTTTCTGTCTTTGCCAAACACAATACGTGTTTCCGTAGTTTCAAAATCTATCGAGCCACGTTGTGTGCGCTGATCACGAAACACCTTATAGAGTGCATACAATTCTTCCAGATGCGGAACCAGTTCCTGATACTTGTTCCTGAGTGCCTTGTCATCATCCTGCAGCATGGCACCAACTTCGTTATATGTAAGGCGTGCATGCGAATGCATTACTCCTTCAAAGAAACGATGACGCTTCACCTTGCCGAACTGATCGATAGACATTTCACAGACCATGCAAAGTCGATCTACCTTGGGCTTCAGAGAACACAAACCATTAGATAATTCTTCCGGCAGCATCGGGATCACACGTTCCGGAAAATAAACAGAGGTTCCGCGTTCGACTGCAGCCGCATCCAGTGGTGTATCCGGTTTTACATAATGAGAAACATCCGCAATCGCCACCAACAAACGCCAGCCCTTGCCCTGTTTTTCACAATACACCGCATCATCAAAATCACGCGCATCCTCACCATCAATCGTGACCAGAGGCAGGTTACGGATGTCCTCGCGTCCCTTTTTGTCTTTTTCAAGAACCTCTGATGGCAGTTTCTTAATATCCTGTTTAACTTCTTCTGACCATTCCTGCGGCAACTCATAGGAACGAATGGCAATATCAATTTCCATACCCGGCGCCATGTGATCACCCAGTATTTCAGTAATATGCCCACTCGGCTGGGAACGGAATGTGGGTTGTGCATCAATATGTACTTCGACAATCTGGCCGTCTTTCGCACCCGCCTGTTGTTCAGTCGGGACAATGATGTCCTGATTAATGCGTTTGTTGCTGGGAACAACAAACCCGACCTCTCCTTCTTTAAAGAATCGCCCGACCACATTATGATTGGCGCGTTCAAGCACATTGACAACGGCGCCTTCCCTGCGGCCTTTTCGATCTATACCGGAAACACGTGCCACAATACGATCATCATGTAACAAACTGCGCATCTGGCGGGCGGACATAAACAGGTCGTCGCCACCTTCTTCGGGACGTAAAAACCCGAAACCATCCGGATGACCAATTACACGTCCCTTTACCAAATCCATTTTCTGGATCAGGCCAAATCCTTCACGGCGATTTCGCATGATTTGACCATCACGCTCCATGGCCCTTAAACGACGATGCAGGGAATCCTGATCGATCTCGTCATCCACATCGAGGGCTTTGGCTATTTTACGGAATGGCATGGGTTCGCCATGTTCGGTGAGCAAGTCCATGATCATTTCACGGCTGGGTACCGGGCGCTCGTATTTCTGGGCTTCTCGCTCGGCAAACGGGTCTTTTCTGGATTTTTTACTGGTTTTTTTTCGGGTCACTATAGGGTTCTGCTAACGGTTTGAATTATAAGGATGGAATGATACACCGGATTGACAAAGAAAGCCCCTACCGGTAAAGTCGCGCCTCCAATCCGGTCAGTTATCTGGCCGAGTCATCATGCCGAGGTGGCGGAATTGGTAGACGCGCTAGCTTCAGGTGCTAGTGGCCGCAAGGTCGTGGAGGTTCAAGTCCTCTCCTCGGCACCAAAAAACATCGTCATTCCTGCGCATGCAGGAATCTTTATACAAATACTCGAAAACAAAAACCCGAATCCTGTTTCCGGAATCCGGGCTTTATTACATAAACTGTTCAAATAATTCAGGCGTGATGTTTTTTAAGTATTTTTGCGATAACGCGTGATACTGCCACAAACCCAAACATCGCAGTAACATTGACCGAAGCACCATAACCCAGACTGCAATCCAGATTGACTCCATGTATTCCCGGTTTTTCATGGCTAACCGTACCATCTTCCTTTGGATAAACCGGTTGCTGGCTTGAGAACACACATTCAATACCAAAATAACGCTGGGTGTTCTTGGGAAAATTATAATCATCACGCAATTGCTTGCGCACACAGGCTGCCAATGCATCATTGTAGGTGCGTGACAAATCCTTTATCTGAATCATGGTGGGATCCGTCAATCCACCTGCGCCACCCGTTGTAATAATCGGGATCTTGTTACGTTTACAATAGTAAATCATGTAGGACTTGAACTTGATGCTATCAATTGCATCGATGACATAATTAAAGTCCTTCGACATATAGGATCGCATATTGTCCATATTGACGAAATCATCAATCAAATTGATCTTACAGTCAGGGTTGATCTGATGAATGCGTTCTTCCATGTGTTTTATTTTTTTTTGACCTACAGAAGAATCCAGCGCATGTAGTTGTCGGTTCATGTTGCTGATGGCAATGTCATCATAATCAATCAGGGTGATTTCACCGATGCCTGAACGGGCAAGAGACTCAACTGCCCATGATCCAACGCCACCTATCCCGACTACAGCAATGTGCAGTTTTTTAAATAGCTTGAAGGCATCATCGCCATAAAGACGCTTCAAGCCATCAAATCGTTTTTGGTAATCAGTTTTTGACATAACTAGTTACAAGACAGGTTTAATACGTCACAGGCATTTTTTGTCGTCTGTTCCGCAATAAATTCCGGAGATTCATTTCTGATTTCTGCCAGTGCGTTCAGACAGTCTATCAAATATTCAGGACTGTTACGTTCACCATGATGCCCTTCAACAACCATGTCTGGCGCATCGGTTTCCAGCACAATACTTTCGAGCGGCAATTCTTTTGCCAGCTTTCTGATATTGCTTGATTTCTCATAGGTCATGGTTCCGCCGAAACCCAGTTTAAAACCCAGTTCTATATATTGTTCTGCCTGTTGCAGGCTGCCGTTAAAGGCATGAGCAATACCACCCTGCACTTTTGATTTTTTAATCGCCATTAATGTTTCATCATGCGCCTTGCGCACATGCAATAAAACCGGCAAATGTGTATTTCTGGCAATAGCAAGCTGTTGGTTAAACAGGTTTTTCTGGCGAACCTGATCCAGATGCTTTATGTAAAAGTCGAGCCCGATTTCACCTACAGCCACCGGATTGGTAATAGCCAGATATTTTTCAAGATCGACAAGGTCATGATCCTTATGCTTTTCGAGTAGAACCGGGTGCAGGCCAAGTGCAGGATAAAGCCCTCTTTCCTGCCCACACAATGAAACAAGGTTATCCCAGCCTTCCCGATCAATTGCCGGCACAACGATGCGATGTATTCCCTTTGCGCGACAACAAGCCAATACCGTATCTCGATCGTTATCAAACTCATCTACATCCAGATGGCAATGGGTATCAATCAGCTCCATAT
>JAOUJV010000164.1 GCA_029882995.1 Gammaproteobacteria bacterium
GCGTCTTCAGTAAATAAACCAACACGCAGATTTTTTGCAGAATAGATTTCCTTGCCATCTACTTCCATGATTGCGTCCGCTATCCCCATATACAACTTACGCATGATGACCCTTTTCAGGCTTATACGATACGTGATTTTCTTGTTTTCGGGTACTACCTGACCGGTAAATTTTACCTCACCCGCACCCAATGCACGTCCTTTGCCGGGCCCCCCCTTCCAACCAAGGAAAAACCCGATCAGCTGCCACATTGCATCCAGTCCCAGACAGCCAGGCATCACCGGATCGCCTTCAAAATGACATTGGAAAAACCACAAATCCGGCTTGATATCCATTTCGGCAATGATTTCACCCTTTCCATAGACACCGCCTTCATCGGATATTCTGGTGATCCGATCGAACATGAGCATCGGGGGCAACGGTAACTGGGCATTGCCTGGTCCAAACAATGTGCCATGACCACATTGCAACAATTCTTCGTACGTGTAACTGGATTTTTTACTCATTGATATATAGCAAGAAATGAAATACTGTTTTTATGATGCGCTAACCATATCATTGAGCAAGAAGGATTGCTACTCAAAAGTAGGTCTTTATCCGCTCAAAAATTGGTTTACATTAAATACCTTAGCTATATATAAGTGTATTTTTACTTGCACAGCCAAATAAAATTATTCACTAATCGGCTATTTTTTTAATCTCAACACGCTCATGTATTCAGCTTTTTCAAAAACGCCAGTATCTCGGCAGGTTCCATTCGTTCTGTATAATTTATATTGATATAGGCCTCCTTGACCTTGCCATCGGTCCCAACAATATAAGTTGCCGGAATCGGTAAATCATAATTGTCACTGCCATTTACCCGTGGAACATCAAGCCCCCATTCCTTGTAGAGTACCTGTATTGCTTCCGGCATTTTGAATAACAATCCAAAACGCCTTGTGACCTGATTGCCGGGATCGCTTAATACCGGAAAAGGTATCGACAGATCTGTTGCGGTGAGAACTGAATGGTGATGTGTCTGGGGAGATATCGCAACAAGCTCGGCACCAGCTGCATTAACTTGTGGATATATATCCATTAAAGCCTTGAATTCCAGTGTGCAAAATGGACACCAGCCACCACGATAAAAACTGATAACCACCGGCCCCTTTTGCAGCATTTCATACAGCCTGAAATCACCGCCATGCACGTCAACAAGTGAGAAATCCGGTACCACATCACCTGTATTAATAACCTCATTTCCACAACCATCAGATATGATTTTACCCATTTCATGTTGCACAATGGCTTGCTGTTCTTGCGGTAGCTGGTTCATGAAATCGGTCATTAACTGCTGGTTCTGTTCTGCCAGCGTTACCGGTTTTTGTGCCATTTTTGTCTCCTGTTATAAACGGTCAATTACCCGAGTTTTTATTAATAAGACAATCGTCTGATATTATAATCTGCCAGAAGATTGTCTGCGTCAAGGAAAGGATGCATGAAACCGATATCTAATCTAATATCACTATGATATTAAAAGGAAAATAATTCTTTTGACCGCACGTGATGGTCTTAAAAAACACCATGAATACAAAAAATTTGCGTACACAGGTTTTTAACTCAATCTGGGAATCTGATCTTCATTCCAGAAGCGGATGGCAAGCCAGGATCATTTTCAGCCTGCGCATTGCCTATGCCGTTATCCGTGATGCCATTGATGGACAAATTACATTACGTGCCATGAGTCTGGTTTACACCACACTGTTATCACTCGTGCCTTTACTCGCAGTCAGCTTTTCCGTCTTAAAAGCCTTTGGTGTACATAACCAGATAGAACCCATGTTGCTGGCATTATTGCAGCCCCTCGGTGACAAGAGTATTGAAATTACCGAACGTATTATCGGTTTTGTTGAAAATATGAAAGCCGGTGTACTGGGGTCATTGGGACTTTTATTTCTGTTATACACCGTTGTGTCACTGATCCAGAAAATTGAGCGGGCATTTAATTTTATATGGCGAGTCAAGGCTCATCGATCATTTACACAACGCTTTAGTGATTATCTAAGCGTTGTTATTGTTGGGCCTATTATGATTTTCACTGCTGTTGGTATTACCGCATCCATTGCCAGTGCCTCAATAGTCCAGCAACTGAGCGCTATTGAGCCTTTTGGTGAAATTCTCAGCTTTACTGCAAGACTTGCCCCCTATTTACTTATTATCGCCGCATTTACATTTGTTTATGTGTTGATACCAAATACAAAGGTAAAAATACGTTCGGCATTAATTGGTGCTATCACTGCAGG
>JAOUJV010000165.1 GCA_029882995.1 Gammaproteobacteria bacterium
TCATTACCATGGCGGCCTGTGCTCAACCGCCCTATAACAACATTGATAATGAACAATTGAAATCCATGATTGAACAAGGCGTACCTGTCTATGACATACGACGCCCTGATGAATGGAAACAAACCGGAGTAGTAAAAGGCAGTCGTCTGATGACTTTCTTTGATGCCAATGGCAACGTCTATGCTGACTTTCTGCCAAAGTTCTCCGAGCAAATCAAAAAAGACCAACCCGTCATTTTAATTTGCCGCACCGGCAACCGCACCGGCATGTTGGCAAAATATCTGGTTGAGAAACTGGGTTACACACAAGTCTACAACGTAAAACACGGCATCACTGACTGGATTCGTAAAGGTAAACCGGTCTCAAAAATCTAGCACGACCGGCAGTTACCTTCTGCCACCACCAGAACCCATGCCACGGCCACCGGACCTCATACCACGGTCGTCATCATCATCCATCATGCGGCCACCGCCCATGCCCATGCCGCGACCACTTTCCCTCGGCTCATCCGGCAACGTGACGCCTCTTTCCTTTGCACGTTGCTCCATCATTTCATGCTGTTCCTTGCGATAGGCTTCACGCTCCTCCCTTGTTTCCATGCTTTGCATTTTTATACGATGCTGTTCACGCTCCTGCTGGGTCATTAACTGCCAGCCATATGCCTGCTTGCCTTCATCTTCATCTGCAACAACCAGACCAACAGGCATTAACAATAAACAGATCAGTGTAGATATAAAAAACGGTTTCTTTTTCATAATATTTTCCTTTGTCTATTTCAAAAAAACATCATTAATGGTTTTTTAACTTGTACCCGGTAAGCATGGATTTCACCAGATTCCGGTTTTCACGAATACTGGAGAGCAGGACACCTGCGACATGCAAACCGATCAATAACACCGTAAAGTTGGCAAAAAACTCATGGATCTCTTCCCAGAATTCCTCGCTTTCATTTTCATCATCGTTTTCCCTGTGCTCTTTTCCACGTTGCGCAAATTTATCATGGTCATCATCATCCTCTTCATGTTCCTTATATGCACGACGTGTTTCCTGAATCTGGCTTTGCTCCTGTCCTCCACTTGCAACTGCAAGAGGGCCATAACCTTCGAGTCCATACACTTTTACACCACTCAAACCGGTCAGTAATAAGCTAATGAGAAGTGCCACAATCATCCAGCCACCAGCCGGATTATGTCCCAGATAATCCTTTACCTTGCCTGCTAACATACCCTTGATAAAACCGATTGTTTCAACCGGAGAATAAATAAAATCAGTAAAACGGGCATATTTGGTGCCAACCAGCCCCCAGATAACCCGAAACGCAACCAGCCCCAGAATCACATAACCGGAATACGCATGGATAAGGCCTTCTTCCTCACCAGTCAAATAACAGACTATAAATGTCAACACCAGTGACCAATGGAAAATCCTCACCAGCGGGTCCCACACGTATATTCTTTCATTCATCATCATCTCCTTCAGAAAAATTTGAAGTTGGAACATCTACAAGAGGATAATGGCGTGAAACAGGCGAATAATCATCGGGCTTATGACCAACATGCGCCCTTATCAGGCATTTGTCCAATAGAATAAGTTTTTGTTTTATATAAAGGATATTTAAAGTGAATATAGACACACCCAAAGAATCTGTTTTAATCATTATCCTGACATTAGTTGTGGTAACAAGCGGCTTTGATCTCATGACCGACGTTTCTCACGGTGCGACATACGGTCACATCACAAAGGAAGCCGCAACCGTGCTGTTTTCTGTCCTTGCCATTTTATGGTTATTGCATGGACTGCGTGAGCAAACCCGGGAAATCAATCAACTGAAACTCGATCTGGAACATGTCAATCAATCCAGAAAACAGCCTGATGAATATGTTCTGGCTGCACGTAAGCAGGTTGGAGAAGTCATTGCCAAACAATTTACCGCATGGGAACTAACCAGCAGTGAAAAAGAAGTCGGGATGTTATTGCTAAAAGGACTCAGCCTGAAAGAAATTGCCGCTCTGCGTAACACACTTGAAAAGACCGTGCGACAGCAAGCATCGGCAATATACAAAAAAGCCGGTGTCACCGGGCGTCATTCATTTTCAGCCTGGTTTATTGAAGATTTTCTCTAACACACAAAGGACATATTAACTGTTTTGTGCAATCCAGTTTTTCAGACTACTGGCATCCATTGCGCCGGCAATACGCGCTGATTCCTTACCACCCTTGAACACGGCCAATGTTGGAATACTACGAATCCCGAATTGTCCCGCCAATGCCTGTTCAGCCT